>CAMDZX010000141.1 GCA_945910925.1 uncultured bacterium
GTATTTAGTCGGCGGGTTTCTTTTTCTTGGCTTGCGTTCTTTTTCTTTGCATCGCTACAAAGAAAAAGAATGTAAGTGCAGGGTTCGGGGCTGCATAAGCCCTGATAAAAATATCTTTGTTATTTATTATTAATTCATTAAAAAATTATCATGGACAGCAGTGTCTCCGAGGGAGAGGATAGAAATTTGTTTGAGCTCTGCGAAAACATAAATTTCTTGGTGAGGGTATGATTGCTAAGATATGAGCACTATTTGTTGGGTTGCACCCAACCTACATTTCTAATCTACGTGAATTTGTCGGGTTGAAACCCGACCTATAGCTGCAGGGGTAAATAGAAGGATGGAAGTTTATCAGCCACGATAATTGTCGAGTAATGTAAGCCCTGATAAGAAAAATAGCTTTGTTATTTTATTAATTTATTAAAGAATTATCATGGACGATTCAAACTTGAATTTCCCGTTTTATTATAGTACCCTGTAAAAGTAGGTTGGGTGAAACCCAACAAATAACCGATATTAGAGGGAATTAGAAATGTCTGTAAGAAAAATTGTTAAATATGGAACTCCGTCTTTAAGAGAACCGTCAAAAGAAGTTCATAAGGTATCTGCCAAAGTTAAAACACTTATCAAAGATATGCTTGATACGATGTATGTAAATAACGGCGTGGGTCTTGCAGCTCCGCAAGTCGGAGAAAATCTCAGAATATTTGTTATAGATGTTTCTACAAACGATGAGCCTCTTAATCCGATGGTGTTTATTAACCCTAAAATAATAAAAAAATCAGGATTAATGAAGGGTGATGAAGGATGTTTAAGTTTCCCTGCCGCATATACAGAGGTTTGGCGATATAACAAGGTTACCGTCAAAGCTATGGATAAAAACGGACGCACGTTCGTTATGGAAGCGGAAGGCAACTTGCTTGCCAAAGCTATCCAGCACGAATATGACCATTTAGACGGAATATTATTTGTTGACCATGCTACAAACAGGTTTGCTGCGGATGAGGAGCTTGCAAAACATGATTTACCGCCGATAGAAGTTGATAAGATGATTCCTGAACCTGAAACCGAAACAAAAGAGGATGTTAATGATTAATATAGTTTTTTTCGGAACTCCTGATATCGGGCTTAAGTCCTTAGAATATCTCAATAATTCCGATAAAATAAATGTTCTTGCAGTAGTAACACAACCTGACAGACCGTCGGGTAGGGGACATAAAATTACGATGTCACCAATTAAACGTTATGCTCTAGAGAATGATATACCCGTATTTCAGCCAAAATCAATACGCAAAGAGCCGGAAGTTATTGAGAAATTGAGAAAACTTAATCCTGATTTCTTTGTAACTTTTGCTTTCGGGCAAATTCTGTCGCAAGAGGTTTTAGATATTCCGAAATACGAAACAATCAACCTTCACGCATCAATGCTTCCAAAATACAGAGGTGCAAACCCTATACAACGTGTTATTATAGACGGTGAAAAAGAAACGGGTATTTGTACAATGATTACCGAACTCGGACTTGATTGCGGTGATGTATGTATGAGAGAAAAAATTGAGATTGATGATGATATGACTTGCGGAGAGCTTTATAACAAAATTGCAGAGGATTCTCCCGAGTTGATAGAAAAAACATTAATCGGTATCAAGGAAAATACTCTTGTTCCTGAGCCCCAATGTGAAAACGGGGTTTGTATGGCACCAAAACTTCAAAAAGAAGAATGTAGAATAGATTGGACAAAATCCGCTCAAG
Organism: uncultured bacterium; assembly: GCA_945910925.1. Classification (GTDB taxonomy): domain Bacteria; phylum Cyanobacteriota; class Vampirovibrionia; order Gastranaerophilales; family Gastranaerophilaceae; genus UMGS1585. The sequence continues at coordinate 1,753 of CAMDZX010000141.1, forward strand.
ATATACACAATCTTGTTCGTGGGGTTTGCAGATGTCCGTCGGCGTATTTTACATTAAACAACAAGATAGTTAAAGTTATCAAAACAAAACCTGTTGAATTTAGACAACCAATGTCTTATTATGCGGATTTTGTTGCAGGAGCCGTTGTAGGGAAACTCAAAGACGGAATTGAGGTTTTGACGGGCGATGGTGTCATTAAATTGATTACCGTAAAACCTGAAGGTAAAAGTGAAATGGAAGCCACAAGCTGGTTTCATGGGGTTTCTGATGTTAAAGGTTTACAATAGGAGAAATTAATAATGATTTCAAAAGGTATTAGAGGGGCGATTACTGTTGAGAATAATACGGTAGAAGATATCAGAAATGCTACGCTTGAACTTGTTGAAACAATATTGAAGGAAAACAGTATAAAAAAAGATAATATTTCTCATGTTATATTCACCCTCACGGATGATTTAAACGCAGCCTTTCCTGCTAAGTTTGTAAGGCTGGAGCTTGATTGGAGTGAGGTTGCAATGATTTGTTGTCACGAATTGGATGTCCCTAACTCTTTAAGAAAATGCTTGAGAGTTTTGATAGTTGTAAACGTTGGCGAAGGTTTTGAACCAAAGTTTGTATACCTTAAAGGTGCAGAAAAACTAAGACAATCGTAAGATTTTCATATTACGTTTAAGTTTATTTACTTATTAACTTTATCTGTTTACAACATCATATAAAGCATCAACAATTATCGGATCCCATTTAGTTCCTGCTTCTTGGCGCATAATAGCAAGAGCCTCATCTTTAGACATAGCTTTTCTATACGCTCTGTCTGATGTCATTGCGCAATAAGCATCAGCAACCGCAATAATTCTTGATCCCAGAGGTATGGACATTCTTGCCAAACCTTCAGGTTCTCCCGAACCGTCATAACGTTCTTTTTGATAGCAAATATACGGAACAACTTCTGACATGAAATTGATATTCATTAATAGGTTTACACCAACATTTGCATAGTTTTTAAGTTTGTCCCAATCCTCTTTGCTGAGTTTTCCTTTTGTGGCAAAAAGTTCTTCCGGCAATGTAATCTTACCGATATTTTGTAAAAGTCCCGCATAATAGATAAGGTCTTTTGTTTTTTCATTCAAGCCCATTTCTGCGGATATGCGTTTTGCCATTTCTGCGGTATTTCTTGAATGTGAAACACTATATTGTCCTTTTATATCCACTGCTGTCGCAAGTGATTTTACAAATGCTTCCTGATTATCGCCCAAATCTCCGATAAGTGCGGTTAATTCGGCTCTCATATGTCTTAAATCGGTAATATCAGATTCAGGATTATCAATTAATTCGTTCGTATCGTTAATTGTTTTTTGCAGGGAAATTGATGTCCCAAATAGTCTTGACATCTTTTCAACCAATTCAACAAATTCTTCGCGATATTGTTTTTCTTTATATGATTCAAGAACAAATACACCTATAACATTTGCATTGTTGTGAATCGGAACCGCAGAGAAAAGTTTTACATTCTTTTCTTTGAGTTCAGGGAAACCGTCATCGGGATTGCTTATTGTAACTGTTTTTACTTTTTCATAACATTCTGTTACAGGGTTTTGGGTATCAAAATTGTACCCGATATTTTTAGAATATATGTTATCTTCAACTTCAAGCGAAGAACCTGCAAATACCAAATCTTTATCAATATTATCTAATCCGCATGCAAAATCTTTTTTCAGGTAAACATGGCAAACATCAACTTCAAGGATTTGTGCCATTGTTTTTGCAATAGAATTATATATTATATAATCGTCTTTTGAATTAAACCCTATTACACTAAGAGTCTTATTCATCGAGTAAACGGATATCAGTTCACTCAATTGATTTTTTAGTTTAGCTGATTTATTTTTTTCACTGCTTCCAATTTTTTTTGCTAAATCTTCGGATATAAGGTTTTCTGAAATAAAATCTCCCAAGTTAAGAGCAAAAATTTCTTCTAACGGGTCGCCGTCAACTAAGTCAACAGAACGTCCGAATAGTGAAGCACCTAAGTTTTCATCTGCCATATATTTATACCTTCTTATAATATTATTTGACTTGCAATTTATATTACGGCACAAATTTTAAAAACTTTGATAATTTTTACAAAAATTATACTTTTGTTATAGAAACTTCATACTTTGGTTGGGGAATAATGTTTTATAATTAGAATTAAATAAGAAGGATTTATTCAAATATTTTAACTGTTTAATATTCCGTAATATAATGTCAAATTTTTTGAACTTAATGTTTTATATTGAATATGAATAATATAAAATCGGTTAGTAACAATACACATATATCATATGTAAATTTTACGGGACGCTATGAGAAACCTGCTACTGCATATGAATCTGAAGCCTCATCATTATCAGATTATTCTTCCGCAGTATCTTCATATGGAAAAGCTCTTGTTCAAGAGTCTGCTAAAAAACCTGTCAAGAACGATTTTGAAACTGTATTAGACCGGCTTGCAGTAACTCAAAATAATGAACGTATTTCGCTTGATGACGCTGTTAAGGAGTTTTCAACATTTTATAGCATGCCTGATAACAAAAAATGTGATTATATTTTGGCATGTACTTATGAAAACGATTCACCGAAGCCTATTATAAATAAAAAAGCATTATTAACGACTAAAATGATAATTTTGGATAGAGGGTATCC
>CAMDZX010000142.1 GCA_945910925.1 uncultured bacterium
ATAACAGTAATTCTTCCAACCAATGACAACCTTGTTTCAAATGAACAATGTTCTAAACTTATTAAATTTATCAGAAACCTTAATAATTTTATAACTATCCCAAACGGTGTCCATGCACTAACAAAATCAAACTGCACTGCAATTGTTGAATATCTGTAAAAAATATCCCCACAAAAAGTTAATCTTAATATTTTGTTACATTTTAAGCAATTTTTACAAATGTAGATACTTTATATATACATATTACTTACACACGGAGATATGAGATATGGCAGGGAATATTACAGTACAAACTAATGATACGCTAGTAAAAATCGTAAAACGCGAATATGGACTTACTAATCAAACTGACATCATGAACACTGTTAATTTGATAAAAAAAGAAAATAATTTAGCAAATGTGAATATAATAAAAGCAGGACAAGAACTAAAACTGCCTGAACAATTAAAACTGAATAATGTAACTATATTTGGTGAAAATGATAAAAAAACAACATTAAAATCTAATGAAAAAAATTATTACAGAGCAAATGACATATTTGGGGATTCTGCAACAAAGAAAAATGAATACCCAAATCAAGGCTTTGTTGAATCTGCATTAAATACTATTACCAAAGCTACAGAATACGTTGAGGATGTTGTAGTTAATGTTAAAGGATTATTCCATAATCTGACAACAAGAGATGCAAAAATGGCAGATATTTTTGCTAAACAAATCGGAACCTGGACCAATGAAGGAAAAACTGTCGGCGGAGGTTTTGCACTTGAGCAAACAGAGGCCTATAAATTTGCACTTTCGCTAAATGCTGATGATTACACGATACGAGAAACTGAATATAAAGGTAAAAAAGAAGAACATGCCTACTTTGATAATACAAAATCAGACAACAATATTACCTTATTTTCTACAGAAGAAATCAACAAAAAAGAATATCTTGCAATAAGAGATAATGACGGTAACATTCACTATTTTGATAAATCTGATAATTTAAAAGAAGTTAAAATTTAAATAATCAAATATCTTGTTTTAATTATTTCAAACTTTCAATAATTCTTAAATATTCTTTTTGAGATTCCAAAGCCATTTCAGAAATAAAGTTAATAAACGGAACAAAATTATTGCGGTTTGTTTCTTGAATTGCTCTAATATAATCTGCTCTTACTATAGGCGGAATAATTGTAATATTGTAACCTGACTGCAAAAGTGCCAAATTCATTAAAAGTCGTGCAACTCTTCCGTTTCCGTCAACAAACGGATGAATATTTACAAACTTTGCATGTAGCATTGCAGAATATTCAACAGGATGAAGCTGAGATTTAATTTTAGAAATTTCTTCAGAGAATTCCGCCATTTTTTCAGACAAACTCTCAGGTTTTGGAAACCCTATATCGGCACCTGTCACAATAATATCTTTAGTTCTATAGTGACCTGCTTCTGTTGGGTTTATACGATTATAAAATAATTTATGCAGATATTTAATATTATCTTCTGTTAACGTATTGGTTTTAGCGAGTTTCAAAAGTCCGTAAAATGCATCAGAATGCCCGAGTGTTTCAAGATGGTCTTTCATTGGTTTCCCGTTTATAGTTAAACCATCTTCCAAAACAACTTTTGTTTCAACTAAATCAAGTGTATTACCTTCCAAAGCATTTGAAGAATAAGTTAAGCCTATCCTGTAATATTCTTGAATTTGTTTTACAATATTTTCATTTAAAGGTCTGTAAGCATCAATTTTTGCTTTATATTCATCATTATCTTTAAAGCGATTGTTATACATCATAGCCTTATTATATCATAAAAGCACTAAAAAAGAGCCTCTTAGCCTCTTATTTAACAGAAGCACAGCTTCCTCAGTTAACTGATGAAAACGGAAGAGCTATAAAAATGTTTAGTAATCATGCGTATTCAATTGTCGGAAGTGATGAGGAAAATGTTTATCTCGTAAATCCTCACGATACCTCAAAAACTTATACTGTATCAAGGAAAGCGTTAGCAGAATGCGGCGGATATTCTGTTGAATCTTTTGATTTTAACTTTTCTGAACCTCCGGAGAATGTTCCAATACCTGATTCTTTATATTAATTCAATTTCCTGTTAATATTTGTAAAGTTATTCAGTAGAATTAGTTAAAAAGGATTATATTTTTTACCCGTTTGTGGTATATATAAAATGTACATAAATGGATTATATTTAGGTATATAATTCAGCAGAATGGAGGATAAAATGTCAGTAGGACAATTCGTATTTATGTTACACAGTCACCTTCCTTACTATAGAAAAGCAGGGATGTGGCCGTTTGGTGAAGAAAACCTTTATGAATGTATGGCAGAAACATACGTTCCGCTTTTGAATGCTATTTCAGAATTGTATGATGAAGGTATTAAAGCAAAATTAACTGTTGGTATTACTCCAATTCTTGCTGAACAGTTGAGTGATGAGCATTTGAAATACGGTTTTGTTGAATATTTGGATTCAAGAATTAAAAGTGTTTCTAAGGATTTAGACAGATATCCTGATGAGAAAGTTCCTCATTCGCAGCATTTAAAATATTTAGCTAAATATTATTTCGATTGGTTCAATAATATCAAAAATTCATTCATAAATAAATATAATATGGATTTAATTTCAGCATTTAAAAAATATCAGGATTTAGGCTGTATTGAAATTACTACATCCGGTGCTACTCACGGATTTTCACCGCTTTTGGCAACAGATAATAACTTGAATGCTCAATTTAAGGTAGGTTCAGACACAACTAAAAAATTCTTTGGTAAAAAAGCTATTGGTTGCTGGTTGCCCGAATGTGCATACAGACAAGGTTATGAATATATAGGGAAAGACGGTCAAAAACACTGGCGCCCTGCAATTGAGTTAACTTTACAAAACAACGATATTGAATACTTCTTTACAGAATCACATGTAATTGAAGGCGGTAATTCAATCGGAACACGTCGTGTTGTCGGTATTTACGGTAACATTGAGTATATTCCGCTTCCTGAAAGAGAACCGACAGGATATGATACTTATTCGGCTTATTGGCTTCCTGATGCTCAAGTCGCTGTTATGGGCAGAAATGACAGAGCAGGTTATCAGGTTTGGTCAGCTGCTGACGGATACCCGGGTGATGGCGTATTTAGAGAGTTTCATAAAAAAGATGATAAATCAGGTATGAATTATTGGAGAATTACTTCTCCTAAAACTGATTTAGGTGATAAAATGCTTTATGATCCGGTTTTAGCTTTAAATAAAATTAACGAAAATTCAGATCACTACACAACAATGCTTTACCACTTAATGAATGATTATAAAAATTCTCATAATGGTAAAGAAGGTTTGGTAATGGTATCGTTCGATACAGAATTATTTGGTCACTGGTGGTTTGAAGGTATAGAATTTATTAAACAGGTAATTAAAAAATTCAATAATTACTTGCCGCAAGTTGAAAGAATGACAGCAGGCGAATATTTGCACGCTCATCCGCCGACAGAAGCAATCCAAATTCCTGAATCTTCTTGGGGCCAAGGCGGACATTTCTATGTTTGGAATAACCACTTAACAGAATGGATGTGGCCGATTATTCATTCTTGTGAGAAAAGAATTACAGCTATTGCTGATAAGTATCAGGAAATTCCTCAGGATAAGTTGTTACATAGAGCGTTAAATCAATTAGCAAGAGAAAATCTGTTATTGCAAAGTTCGGATTGGCCGTTTTTGATTACAACATGGCAGGCTAAAGATTATGCGACAGACAGATTTAGAGAACATGTTGACAGATTTGAATTTATTGCTGATATGATTGAAAGCGGTAATATTAATGATGCGGAACTTCAAAAAATCGAAAGTATTGATAACTGTTTTGCAGATATTGATTATAGAGTTTACGTATCAATCGAAGAAGGTGTTATTCCTCAACAATCTAAAAAATTAGCACCTTTATATAATGATTAATAATAAGTGTTTTTTACAATTCATTTTATAAGCCTTGGTTTTTACTAAGGCTTTTTATTTTGTATTATAAAAAAATAAAAAAAGTTCTTGCAAATTTTTTTTTAGCAAATATAATAAAGAAGTAGCCAAAATAAATGGGAGCGTAGCTCAGTTTGGTTAGAGCGCATGCCTGTCACGCATGAGGTCGCGAGTTCGAGCCTCGTCGTTCCCGAATTAAAAAGCGGTAGGTTTTCCTACCGCTTTTTAATTTTGTGACGATAGTGGCGAGAAGCGTAAATAGCGAGTTCGGCGGATTTGCGGACGGATGGAGTGAGCAAAGCGAACAAATCCGGATAGCGAACAGATTGAGCCTTCTGTTGCGTAGCAACTTTGGCGAAACTCTGTGAGCGTGGAGCAAATCCAAGACAGCCTCGTCGTTCCCGCCATTTA
>CAMDZX010000143.1 GCA_945910925.1 uncultured bacterium
GATTTCTTTAACAATTTTATTAAACTAAAAACTCCTGGCCCTGTACATTCCCCAATAGGGCAATTTGTTTTCTACATTAGTAATAATGAAATTGAGTGTTTTATTGTTAATTCAAAATGACATAAAAGACCCTAAAATCTAATACAGATTTTAGGGTCTTTTGTTCAATGTTTTATTATTTTATTATTCAACAGCAGGAATATCTGCTACTTCATCATCTTCTTCAACAACTTCTACTTCAGCGTTTCTGATAGTATTTTTGTCTGCGTAAAGTGATTTGCTTTTTACCTTTTTAACCTGTCTGTCAAGTTTATCAGCAATTAAATCTATACTCGCATACATAGATTCAGCAGATTCTTCTACGTTCACAACCGTTCCGCTGCTGAGTGTACATTTTACTTCTGCAACGTGTTTGCCGGTTGCTGCAGGGTTCTTAATAACAGACAGAATAACTTTGATACCCTGAATCTGATCATAATGGTTTACGACTTTGCCTAATTTCTCTTTAACATAAGCTTTGATAGCGTCTGTAATTTCGATGTTTTTACCATTTACGTGTATATGCATGTATGCCTCCAATAATGTGTACTTATCCATTATACAACATACTGCCGAATTTTTAAAGTGATTAATCTGTAATTATTTGCGGAATATCAACATTAGGAGTTCCGATAACCCTTACCAATTCTAGAACAGATGCCTTCATCTGACATTTCTGCGAAGTTCCCTTGAAGAAATCACTATAAAAACACCCTTCGCAATTACAACCTCGTTTATAACATTCCAACGCTGTCGGTGTCCATCTTCTGACAGCAATGGCTCTCCCCATATCTCGACTTCTAAACAATATATCCTCCAAAAATGATTCGCAATACTTAACTCAGGTCCGAATAACCATTCCCCATAGGCTTTTCCAACCACTCTTTCATTATATGGGTTTAGAAATCTTTTACAACCCGTTTGTAAATGAATATTACAAAGAGTTTCAACCCTCTTAAATCCCGTACTAGCTTATATTATAACCCTTACACCACATGCAGACCTGCACCGCTACATGCTTACAGGGTTTTAAATCATGAAAACGCATGTCATGAGCATGATTTCATGATTTTATATTTGGTAAAGAAATGTAAAAAAGTTGGCATGTTGAATAAAAATTTGTATCATTTGTACCGGGAGAAATAAAATCTAATGAATACAAACCCTGTAATAAATACTATTTTAAACAGAAAAAGTGTGCGACAGTTTTCAGACAAGCCGATAGAACCGGAAAAAGTTGACTTGCTTTTACATGCCGGCATGTCTGCACCGTCCGCCCGCAATCGACAGCCTTGGAAGTTTGTAGTTGTGGATGAAAAAGATTTACTCATAGCACTTGGTACGGAGCTTCCGTATGCCAAAATGCTTATGGAGTCGCCTCTTGGAATTGTCGTTTGCGGTGATATCAGGGATAAAGAAGATGAAACGGCACAAACTTTTTGGGTGCAAGATTGTTCGGCTGCCGTAGAGAATATTCTGCTTGCAGCAGAAAGTTTAGATTTAGGTGCGGTTTGGACTGCCTGCTACCCGAAAGAAGAACGTGTGGAAATCCCTCAGAGAATTTTGAACCTGCCGAAAGGAATTGTGCCTCTTTGTGTAATTCCAATCGGGTACCCCAAAACAAAAAACGAACCGATTAATAAATGGAATGAAAACAATGTAATGTATAATAAACAACCCATGTAATTTTTTCGTTTACTACTTTACCCTGAAATGCATGTGGTTATTAAGATTTAGTAACATTTGTTTGCAATTTATACATGTTTGCGATACCATTGTAGAGCCGACAAAAAAGAATGTGATTGACACATTCTTTTTTAAATAGAAAACAGTCATAAAAAGGAAGAAACAATGGGAATTAAAGGTAAAAACGATAAAATGGTTGTTCTTGCTTGTGAAGAATGTAAAGAAAGAAACTACACAACTACCAAGAACAAAAAAACAAATAAAGAAAGAATGGAATTGAACAAATATTGTCCAAAATGCCAAAAGAAAACCGTTCATAAAGAAACTAAGTAGTTTGATTTTGTTTATATAGTCCGGTTAGGTAGTTGATAATTTTGTTATATTTTAATCATTATTATAATCGGACTATGGAACAATATCCGGTGTCCTTAGTTCAGTTGCCAAGAAGGGTATGTCCTTCGTAGTTCAAAATAAAAGTTCTACCAACTGAAATGAGATTGAACATTAGAAAATTAAATATGCGTCCTTAGTTCAGTTGGTAGAACGTCGGTCTCCAAAACCGGATGTCGAGGGTTCGAGTCCTTCAGGGCGCGAATTAAAAGGAAACAAAATGAACGATACAGTAAATAACATAATTGCATACTTAAAAGCAGTCCGCTTAGAATGGTCAAAGATTAATTGGCCTGAAAGACGTCAAGTCATAGCGGAGACTTTGTTTGTTGTGATTATTGTATTTGCGTTCACGGTATCGGTTTATTTGATGGATATTATATTTAAAGCAGTGTTGGGTTTAATCCCGACAAGATAGGGTGAAAAGATGGCTGAAAAAGAAGAAAATATCTTAGAACAAGCTGAAGTAGAAACAGTTGAAACGGAAGCATCAGCAGTACCTGAAAAGAAAGAAAAGAAAGAACAAAAACGTTGGTACATAGTACATACGTATTCGGGCTACGAAAACAAGGTAAAGAGCAACCTTGAAAAACGTATCGAATATATGAACATGTCTGACAGAATTTTCAGAGTAGAAGTTCCTCAAAAGACTGTAACCCAGATAAAAGGCGGTAAAAAACAAGAAAAAGACGAAAAGATATTTCCGGGTTATGTTCTTGTAGAAATGATAATGGACGAGGACAGTTGGTACGTAGTTCGTCATACTGCGGGTGTAACTAAGTTTGTTGGTTCAGCTAAGAAACCTATCCCTGCAAAAGACAGCGAAATCAAAAAGATTATCAACCGCTCATCTGCACAAACTCAAAAAATTGAACTCGATGTCAAAGTCGGTGACAAAGTTAGAATTGTTTCAGGACCGTTTGCAGAATTTATCGGAGAAATTACGGAAGTTTATCCTGATAAGGCTAAATTAAGAGCAAATGTTTCAATATTTGGTCGTGAAACACCTGTTGAGTTAGAATACAAACAAATACAAAAGATTTAATCAATAAATAAATAGCAATGTGGAAGGGGACGCCCCCCGTTATTACCACGAAAGGAGACAAAAATGGCAAAGAAAGTAGTAGGAAAAATTAAACTGCAAATTCAAGCAGGTAAAGCAAATCCGTCACCACCGGTTGGTCCTGCGTTAGGTCAACATGGTGTTAATATCATGGATTTCTGTAAGCAATTCAATGCTAAGACAGAATCACAAGCCGGATATGTAATCCCTGTTGTGATTGATGTATACGAAGACAGAAGTTTCACATTCGTAACAAAATCACCACCTGCAACAATTTTGATTAAGAAGGCATTAAACCTTTCTAAAGGTTCTTCTAACACTAAAAAAGACACAGTAGGTGAAATTACTCGTGCACAATTAGAAGAAATCGCTAAGATTAAGATGGACGACTTGAATGCAACTTCTATGGAAGCAGCAGTCAGCATGATAAAAGGTTCAGCAAGATCAATGGGCGTAAAAGTAGTAGATTAGTTTAGTGACTTAAAAATGGAAGGACATACTTGTCCGCTATGACCATGAAAGGATAAAAAAATGGCAAAATTAACAAAAAAACAACAAAAAACAAAAGAATTACTTGAAGGGTTTGTACAACCTGCAAGTATTTCTGATGCGATAGACAAACTTCAAGAAGTATCAAAAGAAGTTTGCAAATTCAACGAAACAGTAGAATGCCACATGAGATTAGGTATTGAAGTAAAACACGCAGACCAACAAATCCGTTCAACTGTAGTATTACCTGCAGGTTTGGGTAAAGAAGTCAGAGTTTGCGTTATTGCAAAAGGTGCAAAGGTTACTGAAGCAACAGAAGCAGGTGCAGATTTTGCGGGAACTGAAGATATCATTGATAAAATTTCAGGCGGCTGGTTTGAATTTGATACTTTAATAGCAACACCTGATTGTATGGGTATGTTAGGTAAATTAGGTAGAGTGTTGGGTCCTAAAGGCTTGATGCCAAACCCTAAAACAGGTACTGTAACACTTGACATTGCAGGTGCTGTTAAAGCAGCAAAAGCAGGTAAAGTAGAATTCCGTGCTGACAAGCAAGGTATGATTCACTGCCCTGTTGGAAAAATTCAGTTTGCAGCAGACGACCTTAAGAAAAACTTTGCAACATTGGCAGAAGCTATTATCAAAGCTAAACCTGCATCAGCAAAGGGTACTTATGTTAAGTCTGTTTACGTAACAACAACAATG
>CAMDZX010000144.1 GCA_945910925.1 uncultured bacterium
TATTGAAGGGAAATTGAACGCAATCAGGTATGCAAGAGAAAACAATTTGCCGTTTCTCGGAATATGTCTTGGTATGCAATGTGCCGTTATTGAATACGCAAGAAATGTTATGGGATTAAAAGATGCTAACTCAAAAGAGTTTGATGAAGGTTGCACGTTCCCTGTCATTGATTTAATGACAGAACAGAAAAATGTTAAGGGATATGGCGGTACAATGCGGTTAGGTGCGTACGATTGTATAGTAAAAAAAGGCACTAAAGCAGAAAAAATGTACGGCTCAAATAAAATTTCAGAGCGTCACAGGCACAGATACGAGGTTAATAATGAATACCTCGACAAAATTGCAGATGCGGGGCTTGTGTTCTCCGGCATGTCACCTGACGGAATGCTTGCCGAAATGGTAGAAATTCCTCAGAATGATTGGTTTGTGGCAGCACAGTTCCATCCTGAGTTTAAGTCAAGACCTAATCGACCTCATCCGTTGTTCTTAGGTTTAGTAAATGCAGCAGCAAGTAGGGTTTAAAAATGACAGAATTAAAAATATATTTAGATAAAGATATTAATACTGAATTAATAAAAACAAAAACAATAGCGATAATCGGTTTCGGTTCGCAAGGTTACGGGCAATCACTCAATCTGCGTGATTCAGGGTGTAATGTAATCTTGGGGTTAAGACAGGGCGGTGTTTCTGATACGAAAGCAAAGGATTACGGACTCAAAACAATGAGTATCGCAGATGCCGTTAAGGAAGCAGATATCATACAAATACTTATACCTGATGAAATTCAGGCAGATGTTTATAAAAATGAGATTGAACCAAATCTTAGAAAAGGTCAATATCTTATGTTTGCTCACGGGTTTAATATTCATTACAAACAAATTAACCCGCCGTCAGATGTCAATGTTATAATGGTTGCACCAAAGGCTCCGGGGCATACGGTCAGAAGCGAATATCTGGCAGGGAAAGGAACACCTTCTCTTATTGCGATTTATCAGGATTTCAGCGGAGATTCAAAAGAAATTGCGCTCTCATACGCTTCTGCAATTGGTGCGGGACGTGCAGGAATTATTGAAACAACATTTAGAGAAGAAACCGAAACCGATTTGTTCGGAGAACAAGTTGTGCTTTGCGGAGGTTGTACGGCTCTTATCAAGAATGCCTTTGAAACTTTGGTTGAGGGCGGATATTCACCATATATGGCATATTTTGAAGTTTGCCACGAACTAAAACTCATTGTGGATTTAATATACGAAGGCGGAATTGATGCAATGCACTACTCTATCTCAAACAACGCAGAATACGGAGATTTGACCAGAGGTCCTAAACTTATTACGAAAGATGTAAAAGACAGGATGAAACAAATTCTTGAGGATATAAAAAACGGTAATTATGCTCAAGAATTTATGAATGAAATCCGTTCGGGCGGAAAGAATTTTGAACGCTTAAGAAACGAAAACAGCGGACATTTGATAGAAAAAGTCGGCAGCGAAATAAGAAACTCTTTTGCTTGGGGCAAGGGCGCACAAAAAATTATTGATAAATCAAAAAACTAATATAGTCGTTTGCGGATAACGGCATTACTGCCCTGACAAGATACAAACAACATATTACCTGATACATGTACGGAATAAGGTTTTGGCGCATTTTGAATAAAGACCTGCGCATTTCCATTTTTTGACAATTTGAGAATATTGTTTGCATTATAATTTGCGATATACATATTCCCGAGAGGGTCGTGCGCAATCGCAATAGGTCCTCTCAGTATTCTGTCCTTGAAAAATATCATACGTTTATTATCGGGCGTAACTTTTATAATCGCATTGTCGGAAAAACTTGCAATATAGACATTCCCCTCCGCATCGGTAGAAATCCCCGTAGGACTTGAAATATTCAGATACGCACTACTATGTTGAGGGATATTTGTTTTTTCACGTCCCGGAGGTGATGTTTTTATAAGATTGTATTTTGATGATAATTCCTTCCCCTTTACATAAAACTCGCTGGTTGCAGGAATTAGCGCAATATATTCGCTTGCTGTTTTTCTATCTCCCAGTTTTACTGATATTTGAGCGATTTTATAGGCAGCTTCATAATCATCAGGTTTTCTGAGGGTTATTTGTTTCAGAATATATATAGCTTCGTCACCTTGATTCAGATAGTCAAGGATAGAACCTAAATTATAATACGCATCAATAAAATCGGGACAAAGTCTTATTGCGGTACGAAGGCAGGCTATTGCTTCTTCGTATTTCCCCAGTTTGTACATATCAAGAGCATTATTGTATTCTAGTTTTGCATCCATAGGAATAACTGTTTCTTCCTCTGCAGCTATTGCAGGAGAAAGAAACAGTATTAATCCTAAAAATAATATTAAAAGTCTTTTTGTCATAAACTAAGTTCTTTTAAAAGTTTATCATTTTTTTGTGCAAACTTCTTGCCTCTGGAATTTATTGCAATTGTGAGGATTTCTGCCAAATCAATCGTTTGTAAATCTTTAAAATTGTCAGGCAATCTTAATGACCAGTTTTCATCACCTGAGGTTCCCGGCCTGTTGTATACATCTTTAACATTAAAGTAATCCGTGAAGAATATTTGAATGTTTTTAGCTTTTGATGCAAACATTTCTGCAAGTTTTATCTTTTTAAGGAATTCTTTGTCATTAGTAAGTCTGACAATTATATCATCCTTGTTTCCGTCAAACTCGGCAAACATATCCTCTACAAGATTTTTTGCGTGTAAATAACCGTCGTGTGTGTGAATCATTGACTCTGCCCACATTGCAATAGGTTCATTATCGTGAGTACCTACCATTGCCCAGCAATCAGATTCAATATTCTTACAACGATACGGATGGTCTTCTTTTTCAGGTTTTACAAACTGTGTTAATCTCATACCTTGAAGCTTGTATTCCTTCATAACCGCAGCCACAGGATTTGTTAGCGTTCCCAAATCCTCGCATACAATTGAATTTTTGTCTTGTCCGCACTCTTTTGCAGCTGCAATAACGATATCTTCAATAAGTTTGCCGTAACGTTTAATTTGTTTTTTATCAAGAGTTTTTACTCTTTTTTCTTTATCAGGTTCAAGCGTTTGATCTAAATCTTCAACTCTCGGTATCGCATATTTTGCAAGTTCTGGATGTTCAGGAGATGAGAATAATCTGCTTGCACCATGTTCAACAAGCGGTTTTTTACCTTTTTTGTAAACCCAAGGGTCTATTAAACCTACAATATGGTCAATTCTAACCCCACCCGGATTTTCTTCAAACATCTTTTTGAACAGGTTCTTCATCAGTTTTCCGCCTTCGCCCAAAGAACCGTCCTCTTTGTATAATTTTTCCGGATCCATAACCGGGAAGCCCCATGCCTGACCGTCTTTTGAAAAATAATCAGGCGGGCATCCGAGCAACCAACCATCCAAGAACAATGATTGATATGCCCAACTGTCTCTGTCTGAGAAGGCAACCTGTCTGTCTGCAATCATTTTTATGCCGTGTTTAAGAGCATATTTCTTTGTTTCTTCAATTTGTTTGAATAATACAAATTGACAGAATTTATAGAAATCTATTTCATCCGCATATTTTTCTTGTATTTCTGAAATTCTTTTTTCTGCGTTTGCTTTATCTTCAGGAGTTTTTGGGTTCAACAGATTTTTATCCGTTTCCGATTTCCACAAAGGCCAGTAATCGTTTCCATGTTCAATTGATAGAGCTTCGTATAACGAATCGTTAAATAACCAGAAATCATTCTTTTCTTTATATTTGTCAAAATCTTTGCGGAATTTTTTTGTATTTTTAAAATTATTCCATGCTTCTTTTAATGCTGCAGTTTGAGCTTTATTGATATAAGAATACGCAGTTTTATTAACATTTTTATTTGGATTTTCATTGACAACTTTTTTGAAAGTTTCTTCCGAGAGAATGTTATCCCATTCTTTTGTTGTTAATTGTTTTAAATCAATAAACAAAGGATTTCCCGAAAATATAGTTCCCGTATAAGGTGATGAATCACTGCTTTTTGTTTTCCCCGCAGGTCCAAGCTGAATTGCATCAAAAAGCCCGTCTGCAAAATCAATAACCGATTTTCCCGCATTTGAGTTTATTGTTCCAAAACCTGTATTTTCACCTTCTGCGGCAGGAAAACTACTATTATGCATAATCAGAACAAAGTTTTCTTTGTCCAATGCTTTTAGAGCTTTTCTGATAGTTTTTTTCTTCTTTTTAAGTTCATCACATTTACAGAACATATTTTCTAACTCCTTTTCAAATTTAAACGAATACTCCTTCTTAATCTATCATTTATATAAAAATTTTTCAACATAAAAACTTTTTTATTGATTATATTAAAAAACAAACAT
>CAMDZX010000145.1 GCA_945910925.1 uncultured bacterium
ACTTTTGTTCCCATTGGTAAAACTTTTTCTGATGGATTTAAAACTTTTTGTAAATACTTATTAATTTTTTTTGCCATAGGAACTTTAATAAACTCATTATCAACATCAATAAATGTTCTATGATTTTCTATCGGAATACCTTTACATTCAAATTCACTATGTTTTGGATGTCTTTTATCAACTTTTATACCCAAATCTTCAAAAATATCATCAAATACATGTGTCATATTATTCTTTGATTTAGAAAAATCTTCACCTTGCTTGAATGTATAAACATCAATATCTCCACCAAAACGTTTTTGCGGGTCATCATAATTAAGAGATAAACCAAGTCCTTTTAAAGGAACAATCTCAATCCCTTTTGTTTTCGCCAATTTAGCAATATTAGCAAATACATGCTCCTGTTGTTTGTGATATTCTCTTACATATTCTTCATTTATTTTCATATTTTTCAATACATCATCAGGAGCTTTTATATTTTCGTTTTTTCTCAAACCATCTAATAAAAATGGAGTAACCGCATTATTATGACCGAGATTATACATCCTAACCCAATCTTCGTATGTTCTTCCTTTAAATAAATTTGAATCAACCTTTTCACCCGTTAAACCGGTTTTAAGAAGCGATAAAAGCATTTTAGAAGGGATATAATCAGGGTTAGAAGTAATCTTTGAAATTTTAACCGAATCAATCACATGAGATTTTTGCATTTGACTCAATTTTGAACATTCATTTTTATTTGGAGTAATTGTTGAAACAAAAGATATTGCGGGTAAATTATTCATGAGATGAACTCCTTGATTAAAATAAAACCCGTAAAAATATTTTTTGCCAATAAATATAAAAAGAGGATAACCCGTGTAAGTTACCCTCGTTCAATCAACAACTATATTTTTTTATTCCTGCTCTATATCAAGTTTAGAGCTATGGACGGTGCTTGGTTTGCAGTGGATAGCAAAGAAGCAGATGCTTGTTGTAAAATCTGAGCTTTGATATATTCTGAAGATTCTGTTGCAACATCTGCATCTCTAATCGTAGAAAGTGATGATGTAACGTTTGCATATTGAACTTCTAATGCATCTGATGCAGAATCAAGCCTGTTTTGTATTGCACCAATTTGCGTTTGTCTTGAAGTTACTTCCTTCAAAGCTTTATCAACAGCATCTAAAGCCTTATTATAATCTGTTCCGCCTGCAGTATAATATCCCAAGAACGTTGCACCTGCAGTAGCCGTCAACACGGAAACTTGAGCGTTTCCAAACAATGATTTATCCAATTTAAGCTGACTGTTAGCAGTTGAATCAATACCTATTTGTAAATTTACACCATTTGTAGAAGCATTACTTGTACCATCCATCAATTTAATACCATTAAATTCAGCACTTGCAGCAATTCTGTCAATTTCTGCCATACGAGCCTCAACTTCCGCTTTAATTGCATTGACAGAATCTTCTCCGTAAGTGCCATTTGCAGCTTCTTCGGTCAAATCTCTTATACGTTGTAAGTGTGTGGTAATTAAATCATAATTACTTTCAACAGTAGATAATAAACTCGAACCTATCGCAACATTATCTTGAGCAACACTAATTGAACCCAACTGCGTGTTCATTTTAGTCGATACGGCATACCCTGCCGGATTATCTTTGGCAGAATTTATCTTGTAGCCGGTAGTCATTCTTTCTATCGCCTGATTTAAGGACTTTGTTGCCTTATCAAGGTTCTTCTGAACAACCATAGAGCCCAGATTTGTATTGATAGTTAGAGCCATCATTAACTCCTTTCAATCTATTGTATTAAGATTTTTTCAACATCCTCGTTTTTATTAAATAACGATACAATCCATAGGTCACCCTTATATACATATTATAACATTAAACTATACTCTCATGAAGTGTCATGTGAAAAATTTGTTACAATTATTAATATATACATATACATAAACAAAAAAGGCTGTCATTATAAAATAATTTGACAACCTTTCTTTGTTAGCTCTATTTAAACTTTCAGACCTATGAACAACCTGAATATCCGCAATTTAGGCAAATAAAACAACCTTCTGCCATTTCGATTTTGTTTCCGCACTCAGGGCAGGTTATTGTTTTAATTTCTCCTGTCGGATTATATTCTTCAACAGGCTCTTCTTCTACAACTGCAACTGTTTCTTCAACCTTTTCTTCTTCTTTTTTCTTTTCCAAATTCATTGGTTGGAAGAATCTTGAATTATTTCTATATACAGTAATCCCCTTTAAATGGTTTTTGTATGCCAATACATAGGCTTCTTCTATATCTTCACGGGTTGCAGATTCTACGAAGTTTACTGTTTTAGAAACAGCATTATCCGTGTGTAATTGGAATGCCGCCTGCATTTTTACATGCCAATAAGGTGTTACATCGTGTGCCGTGACAAATATCTTCTTAACCTCATCAGATATTCCATCAACGTGTGCAATAGAACCGTCAACTGCGATTTTTTTCATTAAGTCTTCGGAATATAATCCATGCTTAATCATGTAATCTTTGAAGATATCATTTACTTCAAGCATTTCTGTACCGTCCATGATGTTTCTCAAGAATACAAGCCCGAACAATGGCTCAACGCCGCCTGATGCAGATGCAATCATTGATATTGTTCCTGTCGGAGCAATACAAGTTGTAGTTGCGTTTCTGATACCGTGTTCTTTTATTTGCTTATCAAGTTCAAGCCATTTTTCATCAGAAATTATTCCCGCAGATTTTCCTTTATATTTGTTGTACAGATAATTTTCTTGTGAATAAATACTGCCTTCAAAATTATTAAATCTGCCACGTTCTTTGGATAATTCTATAGATTCACATTTTGATTCATAATCAATAAATTCAATAACTTGAGCCGCAAGTTTTGTTCCTTCTTCTGATGCGTAAGAAATACCCATCTTCATAAGCATATCAGCCCAACCCATAACTCCAAGTCCGATTTTTCTGTTGTTTTGAACCATTTCAGAAATTTTTGGAAGCGGATAATTATTTATTTCAATTACGTTATCCAAGAATCTGATTGCCGTTCTTGTTGTTTTAGCCAATAAATCCCAGTCAACAACAGTTTTTCCGTTTTCTTCTTTAACCATGCGGTTAAGGTTAATAGAACCGAGATTACAAGCTTCGTAAGGAAGCAACGGAACTTCTCCGCATGGATTCGTTGACTCGATTGCACCGATTTGCGGAGTTGGGTTGTCGTAGTTCATTGTATCAATAAACACAATCCCCGGTTCACCGTTTCTCCAAGCACCATCAATAATCTTGTCAAATACTTCTTTTGCGTTTAATTTACCGACAGATTGTTTTGTGTTCGGATGAATTAAATCATAATCTTCACCTTTAAGATATGCTTCCATAAATTTGTCTGTAATAGCAACAGAGATATTAAAGTTATTTAATTTATTATTATCAGCCTTACAGTCAATGAATTCCAGAATATCAGGGTGGTCGACTCTTAAAATACCCATATTTGCGCCACGTCTTGTACCGCCTTGTTTAACAGCTTCCGTTGCTGCATTGAATACTTCCATAAAAGATACAGGTCCTGATGATACTCCCATTGTAGAGCGTACAACATCATTTTTCGGTCTTAATCTGGAGAAAGAAAACCCTGTTCCCCCACCCGATTTATGTATTAATGCCGTATTTTTCACTGTTTCAAAAATATCTTCCAAAGAATCATCAACAGGAAGTACAAAGCAAGCAGCCAATTGACCCAATTCTCTGCCCGCATTCATAAGAGTCGGTGAATTAGGCATAAAATATCTGTTTGTAATTACATCATAAAATCTGTCTGCTAATTCTTCTATTTCAGATTTTGTTTTACCAAAATTCAAGTCACCCGATGCCAATGTATCCGCAACACGACGGAACATATCCGCAGGGGTTTCCGTGCAATTACCATCTTTGTCTCTTTTTAAATAACGCCTTTCCAAAACTTTAACGGCGTTTTCCGATAAAGTCAGTTTACTAGTTTCTTCTACTACCACAATACTCCTCCATTAACTCTAATAATAAAATCATATACCACTTTAAGTCGGGCATGGGTATTGTAAAGATTTAACTTAACAAAAATTGCAAAAAAACTTAATAAAATGATACTAATATAAAAAATACACCCGACTCAAAAGAATCGGGTGTATTCAAACTTGAAGTATTATAAATAAAACTAAGCAATAATTTTATCTACAACACCTGCACCAACGGTACGTCCGCCTTCTCTGATAGCGAATCTCATACCTTCTTCGATAGCAACAGGAGCGATTAATTCAACTTCCATAACTACGTTATCACCAGGCATTACCATTTCACCGTCAAATTTG
>CAMDZX010000146.1 GCA_945910925.1 uncultured bacterium
TTTAAATCATTACTTATTAGTCGAAGAGAAAAGAAAAACAGAAGAAAAATTAAATATCTAAGCAAGTATTTATATGCTATAAATAATGAACTTTCATTAGAAACTTCCGATAAATATAATAATCCTATTTGGCAATTATGGTTACAAGGCAAGGAAAATATGCCTCCAATTGTGAAATTTTGTACAGAAAGTATCATTAAACAAAATCCTGACAGAAATATAATTTTAGTTACAAATAAAAATCTATCTGAATATGTTACATTACCCGAACATATTATAAAAAAATATAATAAAGGTATAATTTCTCATACACACTATTCAGATATTATTAGATTATTTCTATTATGTAAATATGGCGGAACTTGGATTGACTCTACGGTATATATGACCGATAAAATGCCAAAATTCATTTTAGAATCTGAATTTTTTGTACCGAAAGATTTAACTGCGAGTTTAATTACCCCCAAAACAACACTGGAACAATTTATCATATTAAATAACAAAATGAACTTTGGAGCTTTCACTAACTCTATAAGTTTTATTCATAGTAAAAGCAACAATGAATTATTAAAAAAATCTTTAAAAATCATTATTGAATATTGGAAATATGAAAATAAACCAATAGATTATTTATTTTTCAGTTACATTTTGACAATGGTTATTTTCAGCAAGGAAGAATATAAAGAAATATTTATAAAAGCACCTTACAAACTGACTACAGTTGAATACGGCTGTTTGCAAGGTTGTTTATATGAACCGTTTAATAAAGAGCTTTTTGAAACAATTAAAACATTAACACCTATACATAAACTTGTTTACAAAAATCAAGATAAAAATATATATAAAGACTCTTTCTTTAATTACTTCATCTCACAATTAGGAAACAAAAAGGATAACATCGATGAAGAAAATCTTTAATGTTTATACAAAAAACAATTATAAAGTTTTTAACCTGTTTGGCATCAAATTCAAGTATGATATGTTTAAAGCCAAAATGAAAAAGTTTAACAAAGGGAATATTGTTAAAAATAAAATAGTTTTCTCAAATTTTAACAAAGGCGGATACGGAGATAATCCGAAATATATTGCCGAAGAAATTTTAAGACAAAACTTAGGTTATGAACTTGTATGGATTGTTAAGGATCCGAAAAAAGATAAAGCCAAATTTCCCAAAGATATCAAGCTGGTAAAATACAATTCCAAAGAAGCATTAAAAGAACTTCAAAGTGCAAAAGTTTGGGTTTCTAATACCAGATTTAACCGTTATATAAAACAAGGATTGGTAAAGAAAAATGAACAAACATATATCCAAACCTGGCATGGTAGTCTTGGAATAAAAAGGATTGAAAAAGATCTTTCTGACATTATCCATTTAAATTACAAAAAATTCTCTCAAATTGATTCACAAATGACAGACTATCTGATTTCACCAAGCAGTTTTGATACTAAAACACTAAGCAGTTGTTTCTGGTTTGATAAAAAATTCTTAGAAATCGGATATCCGAGAAATGATATCTTTTTCCTTGATGAGAAAACAAAATCTGAAAAAATTAAAACAATTAAAGATAAACTAAATATTCCGCATGGTAAAAAAATATTATTATACGCTCCGACATTTAGAGATTCTAAAAAAATTGATGTATATGATATAGATTTAAATCAAGTACAAAAAGCACTAAGTGAAAAAGACAACTGTGAATTTATAAGTCTTGTAAGATTACATCCGCATTTACAAAAGAAATCTACACAAATTACCGAAAAATATCCTGATACAATAAATGTCACAACTTATCCTGACATTCAAGAATTATTACTTATCTCAGACGTTTTGATAACAGATTACTCAAGCTCAATTTTTGACTTTATGTTAATGAAAAAACCTGCGTTTTTCTATGCAAAAGATATTAAAGAATACACAAAAGAACGCGGATTTTATATTGATTTAGAAAAAATGCCATTCCCTGTCGCATACAATAATGTCGATATGGTAAAAAATATTGAAAATTTCAGTATTCAAGATTATCAACAAAAACTTGAAGAATTTATGAAAAACAGAATTTGCTATGATAAAGGAGATTCAAGTAAAAAATGTGTTGAACTTATCAAAGAAAAAATTGAAACACCTTATCAAAAATTCAACGGGAATGAGGCTTTTGAATACCTGAAAAAGTATTTATATGTCTTAGATACCCCAAGCCCTATAACAGAAGCATCAAAATACCCAAATACAATTTGGCAAATGTGGTGGCAGGGTGAAGAGCAAGCTCCTGAACTTGTCAAAAAGTGTTTTGAAAGTGTAAAAAAATATTATCCAAACAATCGCATAATCATTACCGAATCCAATTACAAACAATATGTCGATATCCCGCAATATATTATAGATAAATTTAAAAAAGGAATAATTGGAGCCGCTCAATTTTCAGACATTGTAAGACTGCTTCTCTTAACAAAACATGGCGGAGTGTGGATTGATTCAACATGCCTGTTAACAGCCCCTATTCCGGAAAATATTTTGAATGAAGATGTATTTTATTTTAAAAGCACAACCTGGAGCCAAAATCCAACAGTGCCTACAGAAAGATTACTTGAAAAATTAATAAAAATCCCGACATATTCAGGAGCAATCCACACAGGTTCAAACTGGTTTATCGTAAGCAAACCAAACAATGTACTTTTGACTAACTTAAGTAAAATTATCCTTGAATACTGGAAATATGAAGATATGATGATTGATTACTATATTTTTCACCTTTTCCTGTCTGTAATTATAACCAACAATAACGATTGCAAAGAAAGTTTTGAAAAAATGTACACTCTTTCAAACAGAAATCCGCATTTATTGCAAATGTCACTTGAAGATGAGTTTAATCAGGAATTATTTGAAGATATCAAAAAATATTCGTTTATACATAAATTAAGATATAAAAAAATAAATAAAGCTAAAAAGAATAAAGTCAGTTTTTATAACCAATTAATTTTAAAATAATTCATAAGAAAATTTTTTATTATAAAAAAGATTTAATTAAAAACAAATATGTAAAAGCAACAAAATAGCTAAAATTTCGGCAGATTTAAATGATGAAACTTTTGAAAAAGAGCTTTTAAAAGACTTGACCATGTAAAACAATACTTGCACCTTACGGTTCTTGTCACAACTTAAAAGAATAAAAAGGAACTAACATAAGTTAGTCCCTTTTATTCTCCCCTCATTGTCCTACATTGGAACTTTTGTGCAAGAGTTGCATAGTCAAATTATAAATAAAATTATATTCATTAATAGAAAACTTTAAGAAAATGGCTTAGTTAGAATTTTGCCTAGTAAATTGTTTGCCAATAACCGTTTTTATCTGCACCGATACGTTTTATTAATCCGTTTTCTTGGAGTTTTTTCATATTGGCAATTATGCTTTTCCTCGTAACTCCAACAATCTCAGCAAGCTCTTCTTGAGTTATATTAGGATTGTTTTTTATTGCCGTAATAATTTTCTCTTGATTTACAGTAACCTTTTGAGTAACTTTTACAGTAACCTTTTTCTCTGTTTTTATAATTTCATCAATTGTATTGAGGATAATAGAAAGCATAAATTCTATAAATTTAGTACTATTTGCAGCACTATCACTAACACCAAGAACTTTATAATACTCTTTTTGATTTTCTTTTATCAGTGTTTCTACAGGAAGCCACGCGAAGACTTCTTTCCAGTTTTTTAATATTACGGTTTGCCATAAACGCCCCATTCTTCCGTTCCCATCTTGAAAAGGGTGAATAAACTCAAACTCATAATGAAAAACACAGCTTTTTATAAGCGGATGAGTATCAGATTTTTTAAGCCATTCAAATAAATCTGCCATGAGTTGTGGTACTCTTTTAGCTGGTGGAGCAACGTGAACAACTTTTTCCCCATCAAATATACCGACTCCACCAGTTCTGTATTGTCCACTATTATTAACCAAATCTTGCATCATTAATTTATGAGCTTTTAATAAGTCTTTTTCATTATATGGATTTAGGGTTAAAAGTAAGTCATAGGCGTGAATAGAATTTTTCACTTCCTTTATTTCATTTGGATTACCTAAAACTCTTTTTCCTTCAATAATTGCAGTTATCTGTTCCAAAGTTAAGCTATTATTTTCAATCGCTAATGATGAATGGATTGTTTTTATCCGATTTTCTCTTCTAAGTTGAATATGATAAGGGCTATTTTGAATAGAAGTTATTTCTCCAATTTTTTCTGAAATATTGGAAATAAGTTCTAT
>CAMDZX010000147.1 GCA_945910925.1 uncultured bacterium
TATAACCTGAATAGTGAATTTAATAAAAGTTTATACTTTTACCTTTACAATAAATAATTGTGAAAGTGGGATTATTCTCAACCACTCTGTTATATTGTTTCTTTCTGTATATTTATTGAATACCAATATCCCTAAAAAAAAGCCTTGAAATATTTCAAGGCTTTTAATCATAACATACCTATTACACTTAACCATTAAAACTTCTAAAAAACTTTTGTCCTGACTTGTATCGTGCTTTAGAATTGATTTGCGCACAAATACTTGCAAGTTTATTTGACATAGCCAGCATACTTCGTTGAACCTCTGCAACATCGTTCATTGTTTCCATCATTTTATTCGGGTCAATCATTTTGGATACAATATCGTCATGATTTTCCACCTGTTTACTTGCGTATTTCATTACAAGCTTTTTGTCAAGAGTATCTTGTGCCCCAACTGCCATAATTCTATTCCCCTAATATAATAACCGCGGGTTAGTATTTCAACTTATCCCATGAATATAAAGTATTTTTATGGGAATTTATTGCCTGAAAAAGTATAATTATTACAATTTTGTTACAAACTAAGGATGTGGAAAAGCACCCCTTTATTCAACAACAATGTTAAATTTGTCAAAATCAATTTTTACGGATGATTTATCTTTATTCAGTTTACATTTTAGGGTTAACCAATCTTTAATGATGGTATTTGTTGTATATTTTTTTTCTATTGTGGTTGATGTCATATTCTAACTACCTTTCTACAGATTCTTTAAATATTCTGATAATTGATAATTGCTTCTTAAAATAATATTTTTTACAGTTATTTACAAAACAAAGTTTTTTTACCTTCGACAGTTGTTTAGTTTTCCGAACGATTTTTTATTTCCAATCGACTTATATTAAAGGATTATGCTTGTTCAATTTTTTTTTTAATGTTACGATATTCTATATTATTTGGGGATAAAGAGGAACATTTATGAATATTCTTTTTGTAATTGATAAATTAGAATTAAAATACTTTGAATTTAATAACCTTGTAACCAATTTCTGGTTAATAAAAGAGTTTTTAGAAAGAGGTAATAACGTTTGTATAACTACAATTAACAATCTCTATCTTGAAAAATCAGAGGCTTATGCAAGGATTTACAGGGCATACACGGAAGGTGAGAACATCCGTTATAACGAAGAAATGCTTAATTATAAGGTTGAAGATTTTGATTTGGTTATGTTCCGTCCTGATCCGCCCGTTGATGTTGATTATTTGAGTGCAACATACGTTCTTGATTTTGCTAAGAATACGCGTATAATTAATGACCCGCGTTCAATCAGGAATTTTAACGAAAAAATTCATACTGCTTTATTCTCGGATTTAATGCCGAAATATATTGTGTCTGCAAGTCGTTCAAGGATAGAAGATTTTCTTAACGAGTGCGGAGAAATTGTTTTGAAACCTCTTAATAAGTGTTTCGGTTCGGGTGTTATGTATCTTCACATAGGTGACCCTAATACACGCTCTATTATTAATGCGGTTACAAATAACGAAAACTCTCTCGTTATGGTTCAGAAATATATTCCTGATATCAAATTCGGTGACAAAAGAGTTCTTACATTAGGTGATGACGTTTTGCCCGAATGTGTGTTGAAACTTCCTACAAACGATGATTTTAAGTTTAATACACATAACGATAACTATATAAGAAAATCAAAACTGACTTTTTCGGAACAGGAAAACTTCAAACGAGTTGCAAAAGAACTTAATAAAATGGGTATCCCTATGGCGGGCTTGGATGTTGTTAACGAACAAATTATTGAGATAAATGTAACAAGTCCTTGTTATTTTATCAAAGAAATTAACAATCATTTCGGAGTAAGTTTAGAAAAAACAATTTGCGACTATATACAGAGTGAAAGTATTTACTTTCTAAAAAATAATCCTGTTATGAATAATTCATTGGAAGTAAACAGTAATTTAGTACTAACATCAGAGTCGTCTTATCCATATAAAACCGAAACTTTTTAATAAATCTTAATATTATATGATAAAAACGCAATTTTTTGCATTATTCTGCTTTTATACATGTATATAGTGGTGTGGAGGTGAATATGGTTTATTCAGTTACCGGAAATAAAGCTTTTATTACAGGTAAAAATGGAGTATATAGCAATAATATAAAAGCTCAGGACGTGAGATACGGCAGGAATGCTGCAAATAATTATAAATCCTATATCGAAGATATGGGCAAGGGTGAGGCTCCTGTTCAATTTGCATATCAGTATATTCCTTCAGGAGGAAAATATTCACTCCAAGCATTAATGGGAAATGCATATGAAGAATTGGGTCAAAAAACAGCGGTTTCTGTAGAAACATTAAATCATAAGTTTGACAAAACAGCTCAAGAAATCAAGAAAATTAACCACCAAATACTTTCTGAAAATCCTGATGCCCAAATTATAGATGCGGATTTCACAGCTGAGGCACTTGATTTAAATAATGATGGCAAGGTTGATATTGCTGAATATGCAACATCAACTATGGCTGCAGATATGCTTGACGGCGACCCTAACAGATGTAGTATAAGCAATCTTGACGGTGTTATTACAAACAAAGGTGAGGATGCGAGTTTGCCGCTGTACAGAAAAGAAAATGCAAAAAATGCTAAAAAACTTTTTACAGAAATTCATCAAGGGTTTGGGCTGAACAAGGCGATGCAAGAATTTAAATCCAACCCGAATAATTTGCTTATTCAATAGTTGAATTCTACTTCACATTTATCAGACAGGCATGATTATTTACAAATGTCTTTTCTGTATTTCTTTCCTTCAAACTCGATGAAGTCCATTTCTTCGTATAATGATGTTTTTGCACGAGTGAGAGTTTTTGCGGTTGTGGTAACAACGAGCGCTTCTTCGCCTTGAGTTTCGTATTCAAGATACTCATTTCTTTTCGTGTTTAAATGACCTACGATAGTATTATCGTTAAGTTCGTCAAGCCCTTGTATTGTACTGTTTTTATATTTACCTGATGATAATACTCCCGCAACGGCGAATTCATCTTTTAGGTCGATATAATTGTAATCATCGGCAAAAACACCTATAACACAGGCTTCCATTATTTTGTATATATCTTGATTGAGTAATGATAAAATACATTGTGCATCATGATTTCTTAAAAAAGTATTGCACTCTATAATAGAGATTTTCCCTTCAGGAGTAACGATTCCGTCAAATCCGATTATGCCGAGATAAGGATTGTTTTGCATCTCAAGTGCGTTAATCAAAGGATTTGCAATTTCAGCCATAATGTATGCGATTTGGTCTTCCGTCAATTTTATACACGGAGAATATGCCCCCATTCCGGATGTCAGTATTCCACCGTCACCTTCAAGAGAGAACTTATAATCCACCGTAGAGCCGATTGGTAGGATTTTGTACCCGTCAGTAATAGTGTACAGTGAAAAATTTGTACCGTAAACATAATCTTCTATAATAACTTTTTCTTCGCCGGCAAAGAACAAATCATCAATGAACGATTTGGCGATAGTTTCAGTCGGACAAATCATAACATTGTTACCGTTTTTATGCGTGTCTGTTTTTATTACAACAGGCATGGATGATTTTTTTACATAATCAAGCGCAAGCGATTTTTTGTCAAAAATTCCAAATCTGGGTGTCGGGATTTTGAGTTTGTACATAAGCTTTTTGCCGACAGATTTGTTAGTTGCAAAGAGCGCAGATTTTGCGGTTGGTGCAAATATTTTCAGGTTATTTAATTCAAAAATTCTTGCAATGTCATTGGCAATTGCAATTTCAGATGAACATACCGTAAAATGGATATCGTTTTCAAGTGCAAAATCTACAAGTTCAGTTATATTATTTTCCCGAATATCAACAACGGTTGCAAACTCAGATATTGCATCGTTTCCGGGAACAACAAAAACCTTGAAATTTTCTGCAAAAATCCTTGCTAAAGCGTATTCTTTGGCTGAATTACCTATGATTAATAAATTTTTTTCCATATTGAGATTATATCATACAAATTTCTGTTATAAAAGGAAAACATCAGTATTTATTTCAAAATATTGTGAAAAGTTTTTTCTTAACATTTCTTAATAAATCAAACTAAAAAGGCAATTATTTATCTTTTATATACTTTATATATACATAGGAAGAAAATAATTAGGAAAAGGAGAATAAACATGGGTTTCAATATTGATGGATTTAAAAATGCATTTTTCAAAGCTATGGATGCAGCAGCAAATAAAGAAACTG
>CAMDZX010000148.1 GCA_945910925.1 uncultured bacterium
CTAAATTAGACTTCGAAAGACTTAAAGAAATTAAAGATGCTTTAAAAGAAGCAGGCTTTGGTGATTACCCAATCGTTCTTCACGGTTCATCTTCAGTTCCGCAAGATTTGGTTGCTAAATGTAACCAATATGGCGGTCAATTACCAAACGCACAAGGTGTTCCTGAAGACATGCTTAACTATGCTTCTAAACACGGTGTTGCTAAGATTAACATTGATACAGACTTAAGATTAGCAATGACTTCTACTATCAGAGAGTTCTTTGTTGAACATCCTGAAAAATTTGACCCTAGAGAATATATGGGACCGGGTAGAACTGCTGTTAAAGAACTTGTTAAACACAAAATGATTGATGTGTTAGGAACAGCAGGTCACGCTGATGATTAATTAAAACTTTCTTGTAAAGTTAAGAAATAAAATTCTGATGGCGGATAAACTATCCGCCATCTTTTTTAGTCTCTACAATCATGGGTTATGGCGGGATGTAGTTAATTCCTTGTTAAAATAATTTTATAGAAATCATTTTACCCTTTATGAAACGCACTTATAAATGATAAAAATAAATATTTTAAAAATTGACTTTTTATTAATGGTATTTATTTTTTCTTAAAAATATGTTACAATTCATCTATGAAAGAAACATCAAGACAGGAATTAAGTAAATATAAGATATTACCCTTTAATATATACAATGAAGCCGGAGAACTGATATTAAAAGCCGGTGATGCATTAAGTATAGGGAAAATACTTCAGCTTAAGGTTTATGATAAGATTTTTCGTGATACGAGTCCGGTTGAAGACGATGCCGTTGAAGAATATAAACAGGATGCTCCTGAAGATGGTGGAACTGAAGCTGAGTTAAAAACGGTTATTGCTACATTATCTGATGAAGATTTTGATTACGATAATATCAATATATCAGATTATAAAACTCCAATAAACAAATATTCAACTATTGATGACACAGAACAGATTAAACTAAAAGCTTACTTAATGAAGACTATTGATTTGTTAAATAAGAAATCTATAAAAGAGGCATTTCCTAAACTGGCAAATCTTAGCGAAATAATAACTAAAAATGTTATTCCTAAGTTTCAAGAGGTGACGCATTATTCTGAACTTCGTTTGTTAGGAGATTATGAAATCTGCCATCCGATAAATGTTGCAATAATGGCAGGTATGATTGCTAAGAAAATGGATTTTGAGAAGGATTTTATATCTGATATTATTCTTGCGGGTATTTTACATGATATTGGTAAATACAGAATTCCTGATGCTTTCCAAAGCACAAATTCTTTAACAGGTGTTGATAGTGAAAAATTAAAAACACATACAGTTATTGGGTATAATATTCTTAAAAATGAATTAAAACTTCCTAAAAATATTTGTAATGTTGCTTTGCAACACCATGAACATAATGACGGAACAGGTTATCCGCATGGTATTTCCAGCGACTGGATTAGTGTGGAAAGTCAAATAATAAATGTATGTAACTGCTACGATAATTTTGCGTTTAACAAAACAGGTTATGTTGTAAAAAATAACAGAGATGTTTTGAGATTGATGCTTTCTATTGGTACAAAGAGATTTTCTGCTGAAATTTTGTATACGTTTATTCATATGTTTAGCTATAATGACACAATGAGTTTTAGTGATATGGCTGTATATTCGGCATAAAAAAGACATCCTTTCAGGATGCCCTTTTTGAAACAAATATTAAAAAATTAACCACGAATGCCTAATTTTTTAACCAATGCTCTGTAACCTTCAAGGTCACGGCTCTTAAGATAAGAAAGCAAACGTTTTCTTCTACCTACCATCATCAAAAGACCACGTTTTGTTGCGAAATCTTTTTTGTTAGATTTAAGGTGTTCAGTAAGTTCTGAAATCTTCTGAGTCAACATTGCAATCTGTACTTCAACAGAACCGGTATCTTGACCATTTTTACCGTATGTTTCAACGATTTGTTTTTTGTTTTCTTTTTTTAAGTTAATTGACATGTTTTGTTTCCTTTTTGTTGAGTGATTATTGGCGTAAGCACTCTACAAGACTATGATATTATATCAAAGCACTTTGTCAACAAGGTTAGAATAAAAGTGTTACATCATTTTAAGATAAATGTAACAGGGCCGTCATTGATGAGTTCTACATCCATCATTGCACCAAAAACGCCGTGTTTTACGGTTAATCCTTTTTCTTTGAGTTTTTCTATAAAATACTCATATATTTCTTTTGCTCTTTTAGGTTCTTCCGCATTATCAAAACTCGGGCGTGTTCCCTTTGAACAGTTTCCGGCAAGAGTAAACTGCGATACAACAAGTATTTCACCTGAGATATCGGTAACTGCTTTATTCATTTTACCGTTTTTATCCTCAAAAATTCTTAGTTTTGAAATCTTATCTGCTATTTTTTCTGCTTTTTCTTTCTCATCACCTTTTTCAACCCCAAAAAGAACAAGAATACCTGCACCGATTTCTGAATATAATTCATCATCAATAGTAACAGATGAGCGTTTTACTCGTTGTAATAAACCAATCATTGTTCTATTTCTCCCAAAACTCTGTCTATAATCAAAACAATTTTAGTAATTTGTGTTTGTATCTTTGTATAGTATGCTTTTAGTTTTTCAATAACGAGTGGAGTATTATTTGTATCATAATTTACAACTGTTTTTAGGCAGTCACTCAACTCCATTTCTTCTCCTGCGGTTAAGCATATAAATACTTCGTTTTTAGGATTGCTTGTATCATTCATTGTAGAGAAAGTTTCTATCAATTGCCTGATTTTTAAAAGTAAATCTCTGTCAATCATTCTTCTTCTGCGCCAGTCTGTTGTAAGACGAGAAGCAACCTTTCCGCAATTTTCTGCATCAGCCAAATTCTGTTTTAAACTATTTCTCAAGGTTTTTAAATTAGTTATTATTTCTTGAACATTGTATTCATAATTTTCTTCAGGATGTGCTTTTTTAATAGGTTCAGAGGTTTTCAAAGCCTCACTCAATGAAATATTTTTAAATCCGTCGATTTGCGCACCTTTCATAGAAGTATTAATAAACTCGATACCGTCAATTTCTTTTACATAATCTGCAAACTGTTTTATAAAAGCTGCGTATCCTGTTTCTGTCGGGATTTTTTCTCCTCTGATACCTTGTACGGTATATAGAGAATTGTTTAAAGCTGCAAGACGTTCAAGTGCTGATTTTGCTCTGACTTTCGGGTCGGGTGAAGCAGAAAGCACGCTCGCGTATTTATCAAAATCAAGCGGAGTAATTTCGTACTTATTTTTTTCGGTATTAAACTTACATACCAAACCCTCATACGCAGAATCTTTTGAGTAACATTGACCGTCAATGTATGCCAAATCCTGACCGACAAGAATAATTCGTGAAAATCCCATTTTAACAGCACTGTTTAAAGCCATATAAGAAACCGTACCCTGTGTCAAATATTCTTTTGTCTCAATACCTGCAATTTTGCCCCAATACGCACTTGGAGGCATATTAGAAGATACGTGCAAATATTTCTTTCTTACGTTTAGTGAATGAATTGCAGGGTTTGTAAACGGTTCAAGTATAAGATTAATATCTGATAAATCCGGTCCGTCAACCTGTTTAGAACAGTTATTGCTTTCTACAATACAAAGATAATCGGCTTTTATATCATTTTTAACAAGAGTCTTGAGAGCGGGCCCGACTGAAAATATCACAACATTATTTTGATATTCTTTTAAAATTTCAATATTCTCCGAAAGAGTTGGTCCTGCGGAAACAATAACCGCAGTCTTTCCTTCGTATTTATTTTCCAGAGTGTTAATCGGGGTTTCGTAAATAAGGCTCGGAATATTGTTAAACATATTATAAAAAGTTTGGAACAGTTTTTTCTTTTTGTATCCATAATCCAGTATTACGCTTCCAAACGCAAGTTCAAGTTGTTTCGTTTGAGTGTTAAACACATCTTTATATAGATTTCTGTAACTTGGCAGGCTCAATATCTCCACTTGAGAATCGTTTTGGGAGATTTGTGCAATAAATTTTGTTAGTTCATCAAAATCCGTAAACAGGTATACGTTATTTTTTGCTAAATCCCCCGAAAAATCAACCAAAGTAAATGAATTGTACAAAATA
>CAMDZX010000149.1 GCA_945910925.1 uncultured bacterium
CTATCTACACGAGAAAGTGGTGTTTCTACAATAGTTCCGTCAGCAGAAAGTGCAGAATCCTCAATTATTTTTATATTCTTCACTTGAGAAAGCTCTTGTTTAAACTCCTCAGACAATTTTATGATATTTTGTACAAGTTGCGGACTTACTATAATCGTTACATCCTCTTTATTTTTCAATTGTCCGATTGCAGATAAGGTAATTTCTTTAAGCATATTTTCATCAAACGCATGAGAAGTTATCTTCCGTGCGATTGCAACAACAAGTTCTACAATATCCATATCCGCAGATTTTACAATATTATGTTTTATTTCAAAAGATGACTCAGACAAGGTATCCAAAGCTCTTAAAGATTCTGAAGCATCAGTTTTGAATTTTTCCTGTCCGTCATTATATCCTTTTTCAAACCCTTCATCATAAGCTTGCTTTGAAATAGCTTCCGTTTCCTGTTTTATTTTTTCCTGCTCATCTTCCGCCTGTTTTATAATTTTAAGGGATTCATCCTTTGCATTATTTATAATTGTTTCAGCTTTTACCTCTGCCTCTTTAACAATCAATTCTGCACGGGTTTTAATATTATCGGCTTCTAAGTTTGCTTCATCCAGAAGTCGCTGTTTTTCCTGTTCAACATCACTAAGCAACGATTCAACTTTAGCCTCATACTTGCTTATTGATCTTTGTTTAAGCGGAAGAACATAATTATCACCAATCTTTACATTTTTATTCGTGATTCTACTCAATTAATTCATCCTCTGCACTACCACGAGAAATAGTAATTTCTCCGGATAATTCTAATGCTCTGATTGTTGCAACTATTTTTGATTGAGCATCCTGAACTTCTCTTGCTCTGACAGGTCCCAAATACTCAATATCTTCATGTAACATAGCCTGAGCTCTTTCAGACATATTACGGAATATTTTTTCTTTAATTTCTTCTCTTGTACCCTTCATAGAAAGAGCCAACTCTCTGGAATCAACTTCCCTCAGTACACGCTGAATTGACCTGTCATCAAGTATAACAATATCTTCAAATACAAACATCAAATCTCTGACGCTTTGCGCAAGGATAGAGTCTTTTGCTTCTAAATATTCCATTATATTCTTTTCTGTAAATCTGTCACAATGGTTCATAATGCTGGCCAAGTATTCCACACCACCTGCTTTTGAAAAATCGTGCACAACAAACGTTGAGAATTTCTTTTCTACAACGTCTTCAATTTCTGACAAGATTTCAGGGTTTGTAGTATTCATTTCAGCAATTTTCATGGAAACCTGCTTTTGCACTTTATTTGGCAAAGCTGCAAGTATCTGAGCAGACAAAGCCGGTTTTAAATATGCCATAATCAAAGCCAATAACTGAGGATTTTCACCTGAAAAAGTAGTTGCAAACTGAGACGGGTCAACATCATTGAGGAAATAAAACGGGTTTGTATTTATCATAGAACCCAATTTATCCATCATTTCCGTTGCTTCATCAACACCATACGCATTTGCCAAGAGTTTTTTTGCGTATTCGGTACCACCGGTTGCTATCAAATTACTTGCTTTGAATACGGTTCTGAATTCCTCAAGTAACACATTCAATTCATCATCAGGAACTTTGTTCAAATTTGCAATATCAAGTGTAATCTGTTCAAGAATAGCAGGATCCGTAATGTGTTTTAATACCTCAGTCGCGGTTTCCGCACCAAGCAGAATCAACAATGCGGCAACCTTTTGAGAAGGACGCAACAAAATTTTCGAGCTCGTTACACTACCACCACCGTTTTCTTTAGCCGGCTTAGCTTGCGCAGCGGCTGCATTATTATTCTTCTGTTCTGCTATTTGCTGATTTGACTGCGTATTATTTTGAGCCATTTGTGTGATATTCCTCTACTATTCTTTAATATATGACATTAAAACCTTTGCCGCAGCTTCAGGGTCTGCCAATATTGCCTCATTCAATGTATTAATACTTTGTTCCTGCTTAGAAATTTCAATATCTTGCAGTGTTGCCTGTGTATCATCCTGATCCAAATCAAAAGTAGGATATCCCGTATCCATCAAGCCACTCAGTTTCTCAATTTTGGCAGCAATAGACGGATCTTCATCCGGAGTAGGTTCTATTGATAAATCCTCATCCTCAGGTTCTTCCAATATGTTTTGATGAACATCATAATGCGGCATACGACTGACAATATTCTTAAGCAGGGTTATAGCAAAAAGTCCAAGTACAAGAACTACAATAGAAGGTCCGAGTTTAACAGCAAAGTACTCTAACAAAGTATCTTGTGCGTGTTTTTTAGCAAGAGCTTCTTGATTTTTCTTATCTTCAGAAATTGATTCAAACTGTAGACCTGAAACCGTGATTACATCCCCTCTGTCATAATCAACACCGGCTGCTGATAAAACAAGGTTTTGAAGTTCATCTTTCTCTGCTTTTGTTAATATTTTATTGACTGCAACCGCAATTGTCAGGCGCTTAACCGTTCCCGGAGCATAAACAATATGCTTGACTTCTTTTGATACACTATAACTTGTGGAACTCTTTTCTTTTGCATAATTAAGATTTTTATTCGGTGTAGTTCCATTGTTATTAGTTTGTTGTGCTTGAATATTATTGTTAGGGTTTTCATAATTTTCGATTTCGCTTTGCGTACTTGTCAGAACTCCTTCACCTTTTTCATCCAACGGAATATATCTTTCAATCGTAGCTTTTGCAGAATTAAAATCTATATCGGCATTTACTTGAACTGAAACATTTCCGCGTCCGACAATCTCCTCTAACACGGATGTAATTTTCTTTGCCGTATCTTTCTCAACACCTGCTTTGAAAGATTCCATATCATTTGAGTTTTTAGAAGTATCATCCGACAGGCTGTTACCAAACTGGTCTGTTATGAAAACTTTTTCAGGTGTCAACCGAGGAATAGAATATGCAACAAGATTTTTTATCGCTTTGACTTGGGATGACTTCAATTTGTATCCTGAATCAAGTATAAGCATAACCGATGCCGACGGGATTTCATCCTTATCTTCAAAAATAGAACGTTCAGGCTGCGCAAGCTGTACTCTGACACTCCTTACACCTTCCATTTTTTCTATGGAACGGGTCAATTCACCTTGGAAAATCCTTTGTTTTGTCAAATTATTTTTAAAATCTGTAGAACCAAGCTGCATATTGTCTAAAAGTTCAAACCCCGGATTTGAATTTTGAATCAAATCATTTTCGGCAACATACAACCTCATCTCATCTCTTTGACTGGAAGGAACAAGAATAGTCTTTTTATCATCCGTAAGTTTGAAGGAGTATCCGTTCTTTTTTAAATTTTCCGTAATTGTAACTACATCAGCTTCTGCCAAATCAGAATATAAAACCGTCAAATCAGGTTCAAAGGACTTTATAATAAAGGCGGTTGACAATATAACCGTAGCAAGGAGTAACACTATCAATCCAAAGCGTTGCGGAACGTTCAAACCCTTCCACAATTTCTTTATATCATTAAAAAGAAGTTGAAAATAATTAGAATTCATCTTTTAAAATTAATCCTCTCCCGATTATATACTATCATGATAATACATTACATAATCTTACATTTCAAGAATGTTAAGAGAATTTAAAATAAATGAATGATTATTCTTACCATCTCCGATGCACTCAGTCCGAGATAAATTATTTATCCGTAATAATTCAAAAAACTTGTCATCCTGAAAGGGTGGGAAATACTTGTGTTTGTTGGGTTTCCCCTCTCCCTAGGAGAGGATAGAATGCTTGACGCAAAGCGTCATTAGCATTCTTGGTGAGGGTTGATTTATGAGTTTGTTGGGTTTTACTCAACCTTTTCTGAAAAACAACTATATTGTCATTCCGAACTTGTTTCCACTGCTGTCCCGAATAATTTTACAAATAAATATCTGTAACGTAGAGTAGTTGCAGATTGTAAGTTTAATTAAATAGTATCCGGACAATATTTTTTATTTGATTACAGTCACTTAGTGAAACAGTAACAAGACGGGTATTGTCTGAGGGTTCAAAAGATATAATCTTACGTTATAATACAC
>CAMDZX010000150.1 GCA_945910925.1 uncultured bacterium
AGTTAACCTTATGTTTCAGACTATCGCTGCAGAAGCTTCTACATTGCCTACAGATATTTCTACTGCTATTTCAAGCGGTCTCAGCACAACTAAGGATTACGTTACAAGCGTAATTGGTACAGCACTTCCGATTGTTCTCGGTGTCGTAGGTCTTGGTGTTGCAGCTGTAATGGTTGTAAAATGGGTAAAGAAAATTAAGGGTTAATCTCTTTCTTTTCTCCATACAAAAAAACGGCGCTTCCGGCTTTTTATGCCGGAGCGTTGTTTTTTTGCAATAATAAAAAGAAAGGAAGTATCACGTGAAATTTTATGAGTTCATATTATACTGGGTTAGTGTGGCTCGTGGTTATATATGTCGCACTCCGAATAATTTGCAATCTTGTCCATGTCAAGGTACAGCGTCATCAGGTTCGCAATGCTGTGCAACGTCAATTAAAGAAAATGCAGGAAAAGAAAGAAAATTCAAAGTCAGATACAGAAGCTTAAAGATAGCATTTTTAATCATAATAGTATTAATGTGTATACTTATGGCTGTGGCTCAACCGCTTAGGGTTTATGCTTTAGGTTTTGCCTCGGAAACTATACTTGAATTATTATTAAGTTCCTTAGCCGGAACTGCTGCTTATGCTTTTCTTGCTGCTGGCGGTGCAGAATTAATATTTTGCATTCTTGTCGGTATGGGAGTTAGTTTAACTGTTTCAATGATAGCCGGGGCTATTAATGCTTCTGTTGAGAATGGTTCTTGGCTTGATTTTGTTAATAATTGTCAAGGTAAATTTACTACTAAAAAAGCAGGCCCCGGAGTTCTTACTTTAGCAATGGCAGCTGCTCCGTTATTAGGTGCTTACAATTGGATTAAGGAGCATATTTTAGGCATTAAGTCAGATTCATCTGGCGGTGGTAGGGTCGAAGAATGGCAAGAACTTACAACCGGAACAGTTCAAAGTAACTCTACTCAATCTTTTAATGAATATCCGGAAAATTTAATTCCGTCTATGAATGTAGGTTATCGACGCAGCATATACTACGGTCAAAAACTTTTTGATAGTTCTAATCACGATAACAGTAATTCATTTACTTTTTATTTTCCGATTGATGGCAGCAAACTATCTTGGCATATTAGCGATTATTATTTACGAAGTGAACTTAATTTTTCGATGTACACTTTTCAATTTATCTTGAATGATGATGGTGTTTGCACCGGTGTTAAATCACTTTTTAAGGGCACTCAAGGAAGTAATAGTATTAATTCTGAAATTGAATGTAATAATATTAATTTTTATCCCGGTACTAAAGGTTGGACTAATGGTAACTTACGGCTTTTATCTGATGGGGCGATTTGCTCCGGTGATTCAAGTCACTTATTACAACTGATAGACAAACAAGGAAATGTAATTAATAAATTTAATTCGATTTATGATTTTACATATAAAGCTTTTTTTGAATCAAGTAAAATAATGGGATATTATGCAGGTGAAACAAGAATTGATACTGTTCCTGCTTTTGCTGAATCATACAAAAATTTAGACAAGCCATTACAGAGTTATGAAAACTATTACGATGCTGCTAAAGATTTATTAAGCACTACAGCAGATAGTGTTAACAAAAAAGTAGTGGCAGGGGAGATAACAGATGAAACAGAAGGCGTTATAGGTGTTAGTGTCGGCAGCATAGCAAGTTCCGGAGCAACAGAAGTATCCGGGTCTACTTCTATCAGTTCATCTGTAGGTGTTACAGATATAAGCAGCACGGTTGAGGGAGTTAATACTATGAATATGAGTAATGCTACCGTTATCGGCTCTAACGCAATGAAAAGCAGTTTTTCATCTATCGGTGATAAACTTCCTTTTAGTGCTCTTAAAAGTATCAGTTCATTTTTTAATAATACATTTTCTTCTAAGTATTCTGATTCTGAAGTTCCGGTTCCGGTTATTCCTATAAAAATTGATTTGCCGTTTTTGGATAAGGAATTTAGTTTTAATATTGATTTCACTCCTATTAAGCCTTATATCGGTTTAATTCGTGCTTCTATAGCCGTTGAGTTTATCATAGCAATGTATCTTTTTTATAAGAAGTGGCTCATTAATAAGAGTTCTGACGGGTGATTAATATGTTGATTAATATGCTTACTTGGGCAGATGTAGACAATAAATTTTCTAATTTTTTCTTAAACTGCCTTCAAAAAATCGCTGAATTGTTCAATAAAGTACTTTTTCTCTTACCTGATGACCCGGGCTTACTTAACGAAATAGATGTATCTAAGATTGTAGAATATAAAGAAACGATACACTACTTTGTACCGTTGGGTTTAATTATAAGCGTTCTGGTTCTCTCTGTTTCAATTTTTCTAACTATTGAAATCGGAATGCTTATATATAAGATACTGCTTAAAATCGGTGAAAAAGTCGCTTCTGCTTGGACTAGCTTTATTCCTTAATTAATAAATCCCCTAGTGCTAGGGGTGCCTTTCTGTCTGAACGAGCGAGAGCGAAGTGAGTTGTAGTCGGCGGGGTAAGTCGACTCATCTCCGTTCCGGGGAATATTTTTTTAGCCTCGACCGAAAAAGTAGTAAAAGGAGGTAGAACAGTATGCTTTATACGCTTTCCGGTACTCCCGGCGCAGGTAAATCTTACAATACTGTTAAGAATATAATTAAGTATCTTAAAAAAGGACATTATGTAATTACTAATATTCCATTGTCGTATATCGAGATTGCTAAGTTCACACATAAAACAACTTCAGAAGTAATGCAGCTGCTTTATATTCTTGATAACGAGGAAATAACGCCTAGGTTTTTATTTACCTTTTATAATCTTAATTCTAAAAAGGTAACAACTGAACTTATCATTGACGAAGCAGCGGACTTGTTCAATTCCAGAAGTTGGAACGATAAAGAACGCCCGGATTGGCTTAGGTTCTTCCGTATGCATAGGCATATGTATTTTAATGTATGCTTAATAAGTCAGAGCCGTAAAGACCTTGACAGTCAGATACAAAGGCTTTTTGATGTTGATTTCAATTATATTAAACCTACTGAATGCGGTGTTAT
Organism: uncultured bacterium; assembly: GCA_945910925.1. GTDB lineage: Bacteria > Cyanobacteriota > Vampirovibrionia > Gastranaerophilales > Gastranaerophilaceae > UMGS1585. The sequence goes on from CAMDZX010000150.1 coordinate 3,050, forward strand.
CGGCTTAATTCTCTGGCTGTTTTCAAAGCCATTTGGAGAACTTAGAGCGTGTAGGGAATTATATATTCCTACTCGTGGTACTTCTTCATTCAAGTTTTTTATGCTAAGTAAAAGGTATTTCAAATCATATGACAGCTATACAATGAACAACTACCGTAACGATTTCATGGTTGATGATTACGCTTCAGACATATCAGAAAGCGAATATCTGAGCGTTCATCAGCGTACAGTAGTTATACCATTGCCGGGTTTTGACCGTGATAAATTTTTAGAATACAAACAACATTTTATAAATAGGGTATGGTAGTTGTAAATTTAAGGTTAAAAGAATCTCCTGTGGAAAGAAAATTTTCATCAAGGAATTTATTTCAACCCGACCTAAAATAAAAGAAAGTATCAGCATTGCTGATTGCCCCCGAGGACTTAACAAGGGGGCAGAGATTACAACACTATGAGTTCAGATGTTCGCATAAACAGAATAATAATTGACTGGTGTGCATTTACTTTACATCAATTAACTGTAGATGAAGTTTTTATACTGCTTGGTTTAGAGAACTCTTTAGGTTCATTTCAGAATATGAACGGTCACGACGGATATAAAGACAGGTTGTTTTTTAATGGAATTTCGGTTTTTTTCAACGGTCACGATAATCAAGGAATACATGTAAGTATGTCCGGTCAAGGTTGTAGAGCCTTTGAAACATATTCAGATTACGGTGATTTTCACGATTTATTATCGTCTGTGCTTAGCTTAGAAAAATCTAAAATAAGCCGTCTTGATGTAGCATATGACGATTTTAACGGCTGTTTACCTATTAATACTATAGCGGATTGTGTTCGTTTCGGTAATTGGACAAGTCCTGCCGGATGTCGTTGGTGGGAAGTAAACTTTTCATCTGTAGGTACATCAGTATATTTAGG
>CAMDZX010000151.1 GCA_945910925.1 uncultured bacterium
AATACGAAATCATCAAAAAATCTCTTGATTATTTTATAAAATTTTCGGACAGATTGGAAATTACTGTTGTTGAAAATAAAAGTAATAATACTGAGGATTTAATAAAACCATATGTCTTAGAATTACTACAACAAAAGAAAATATATCAATATATTTTGTTCGACAAAAACCTTGCATCAAATGCTGCAGTAATTGTACACAAGAAAAAACTTATACCTCAAACAACTTCTCCTTATTTTATAATGAGTGATGGGGATTTAATCTGTGATAATGATAATTGGCTTGAAGAAGAAATTTCTATTTTAGAACAAAACAAAGAAGTATTTGCAGTTGCAACAGATTTAATTATGACCAATCTTCCCAAACTTCCTAATTCAGAAAATTGGGTAAAAAAAGCACAAGAAGTAAAAAATAAAAATTACAATTTGGGGACCTCCGGAATTTGGTTTTTGATGTATAGACGCAAAGAATTTGAAAAATGTCTTGATTATTTAATCTCAAAAGCTATTATCCCGATAGATAGCAGTCAACATAAATACTGTTCACACATAAATAAATATTGGGCAAGGACAAAAAAGTCAAAAGCATACCATCTTACTTGGGATTTATACCGGAACGAAAATCACCCTTATACCATATACAAACAAAGTAAATCTTTTAAAGACCATTGGCAACATAATAAATACAGTAATTACACAATTTATAAATTATGTTTTAATGGTACTATAAAAAATAAAAGAGGTTATTATTTCCCGTTAATCAGCAAATTAGAAAAAGCACACTACAAAATTAAGAGATTAATTAATTTCATTAATATTATCGGAGGAACTTAAACAATGGAAATACAAATTTTATTATGGCTGAAGCATTTAAAAAATAAAAAAGAGTTTAATAAAAAGTTCCATATATCCCCGCTTAAACTCAAACTTGGTTGTGGTAACGATTACAAAGAAGGTTGGATAAATATTGATAACAACTCTGCAAATAATATAAAAAAATTGGATTTAAAATATGATTTAAGCAAAGGCATCCCTTTTAAAACATCTTCCGTAGATTATATGTATAATGAACACTTTTTGGAGCATCTAAGCGTTAAAGAAGGGCAAGTGTTTTTAAAAGAATGTAAAAGAGTCTTAAAAAAAGATGGTGTCCTAAGAATTGCCATGCCTGATTTAGAAGCATGTATAAAGGAATATCTTAACCCTAATTGGAAGGAAGATAATCGTGAATATTTTCAAAAATTTGGCTTAGATTTTATAAAAACACGAGCAGAAAATATTAATATAAATTTTAGAAGTTGGGGACATAAGTGGTTGTATGATAGAGAAGAATTGGAACGAAGATTAAAAGAAGCAGGGTTTGTAAATATTAAGTTTTGTAATTTAAGAGAAAGCGATTATCCCGAACTCAGAAACTTAGAAACTAGAGATGAGTCAATCCTAATTGCGGAGTGTGTAAAATGAAAGTGGCAATAATGCAACCATATTTTTTTCCATATCTCGGGTATTGGCAAATGTTAAACGCTGTCGATATATTTGTTTTGTACGATGATGTTAATTACATAAATAGAGGTTGGATTAACAGAAATCAAATATTAATTAATAAAAATCCTCATATGCTGACTTTACCGGTCTTAGAAGCTTCGCAGAACAAATTAATCAACACTATAAATATAACTAATATTGCAAAACAGAAAGAAAAGTTAATAAAAACTTTAAACTTGGCTTACGCTAAAGCTCCATATTTTAATAAAGTTATGCCTTTATTAGAAGAAATTATTTTGTGCAAAAATTCAAATTTAGCTTCTTTTCTGAAATATCAATTTGAGATTATTTCAGATTATTTAACTATAACAACCAAACTTATACCTTCTTCAAGTATATGTAAGCCTGAAAATTTGCATGGTAAATATAAAATTCTTGAAATATGCAAAGTTTTAAATGCTGAACATTACATTAACGCCATTGGGGGGCAGCATTTGTATGATAAACAAGAATTTGAATACAATAACATACAATTAAATTTTATAAAAATGAATAACATACAATATAAACAGTTTAATAATAAGTTTGTACCCAATTTATCAATCATAGACGTCATGATGTTTAATTCACTTGAACAAATAAAGAAGATGCTGGACGAATATACACTTATCTGAGAGAATATTATAGGAGTTTAAATATGTTTTTATCTAGAGAAGAAATAAATAAAATAGGTTTTAAATCTGTTGGGGAAAATGTACTAATAAGTGATAAAGCGGTATTTTACCGTCCCGAACGTATATCTATCGGCAATAATGTCAGGATAGATGATTTTTGTGTTTTAGCAAACAATATTATATTAAAAAATAACATACATATAGCATTGTTTTCAGCTCTTTTATCCGGTCCAAATTCTGAAATCATAATGGAAGATTTTTCAGGATTAGCATACAGATGTCTGGTATTGACAAGCTCTGATGATTATAGTGGATTAGCAATGACAAATCCTACTATCCCTGATAAATACAGAAATATTACCGAAAAGTCTGTTCAAATTGGTAAGCACTGTGTAATAGGTGCAGGGTCTGTGGTTTTACCAGGAGGAAATGTTGCAGAAGGAACATCTGTTGGAGCAATGAGTCTTATTGTAAAACCTACGTTACCTTGGAAAGTGTATTTTGGAAATCCTGCAAGACCAATATCTTATAGGAATAAAAAAATACTTGAGCTGGAAAAGGAGTTTATACAAACGGCAGAAACATAATTGTATATAAAAAATTAAGTCAGGTAGTTTTATGAAGAAAGATATACTGGTATCCATCCATTGTATGACATATAACCACATAAACTACATCAGACAATGTCTTGATGGTTTTGTTATGCAAAAAACTAATTTTAGATTTGTTGCATATATTGGTGATGATTGTTCTACAGATGGAACTGATGAAATTATCAGAGAATATGAACGTAAATATCCGAATATTATAAAAGGGATTTATCATTCTAAAAACATAGGATGTACGAAAAACTTTTTTGATATTTCAAATATGTTCAAAAGTAAATATGTTGCAATTTGTGAAGGTGATGATTATTGGACAGATGAATACAAACTTCAAAAACAGGTAGATTTTATGGAGGCAAATCCTGATTATACAATATGTTTTCACAACGTAAAACGCATTTTTGAAACGGGAATTAAAGAAGATGATATTTTCCCTACTCAAAAAATGATTGATGCGGGATTTACTTTTGAAAATCTCTTAAAATATAATTTTATTCAGACAAATTCAGTAATGTACAGGTGGAACGCTATAGATGATGTAGGTGCAAAGTTTCCTTCCGACATACTGCCCGGCGATTGGTATTTACATTTGATGTTTGCAAAAGAAGGCAAAATTAAGTTTTTGGAAGACATTATGTCCGTATACAGAGTTAATGCTAACGGTGTTTGGTACGATTCATTTAAAGACAAACAAGCTTTTTATCTGAAAAATTGTTTTAAGCTTATGAATTTTTATAAAAATGTATATAAAAATTTGATAACAAACAAAAATGATAAAATATACCTTGAATACATCTATAAGAATTTTAAAGGAATAAGAAATAAAATCAATGAATCTAACTGTTATAACCAAAAAAATATGTTTTTATTTAAGAATTTCCCGATTGTATTAAAGGGAATAAAGATATATTGTAGTATCTTAAGCTGTTTTCAATAGCATACTAGTTTCAAATTCATAGCATTTTTATTGTAATAAAAGTTTTTATGAGCTTATCTTTTAATAATTCAGGCATGAAAAATCCGACTTTAAAATAAAATAAAATTCGTTGCCAATATTTTAATTTTTTTGATGTTTTTTCGGAATAACTACCATTATGCTGTCGCCATAAAGTAAGTTTTTGATTTGTATAATAAAAATCTGTTTTAACAGCAGCTTGAGACCACA
>CAMDZX010000152.1 GCA_945910925.1 uncultured bacterium
GGTTGTAGGTAAATCGTATTCCGAAAAGGTTGCGGAAGCAGAAGAACAAAATAATCCGCAAGAAACTACAAATACACCTGGCGCAACAGGCGGAGATGTGACAACTGACGAAAATACCGTAGCAATCGGAGATGTGAAATATCCATCAGTTGATATAAACGATTTTGGACCATATAGACCGTATTCAAACATATTCTTTAATAATCCGGCAGCGTATGCAGATTTTGGCGCAAGGATGCCCGGACAAGAAAATACATTGCCGGGATTTGCAACAATGGGAACAATGATGCCTATGATGGGTAGCGTTACAAATAATCAAAGCGGGAATTTATTAGACAATGTTGACCCTAAGGCTAACTTGCTGAATACTGCAAATGCAAGGAAGGCTTACACACCGCAATCACAAATTCAACAAGGCGCAAATCTGGATTTAACGAAATAACTAAGTATTGAAGAAGTATATACGAAATTTACAGATATTTACAATTAAAATAAAAAAGGCAATTTTCTCAAATAAAACTACTTTATATAAGTGTAAGACATAAGTAAGTTGGATTTAATAAAAAATATATTTGGGGAATTAAGCAAACACAAAACAGTTTATATTTATCAGACGGGTTTTGTAAAACAGATTTCTTTTTATACTCTCTCTTAATATCCTCGTGTTTATTTAATGTTGCCGTACAAGTTTATGGCAACTTTTTCTTTGTTTGTGTTGTGGAATCTAGAATACATCTGTTTTAATAGGGTTTTTGAATTTTGTAATATTGCCTTGGAACAAGAGTTTTACCGTTCCGACTGCGCCGTTTCTGTGTTTTGCAATTATGATTTCAGATTCACCTTTATTGGCAGCTTTTGCAGACATATCTTCTTCTTCGCCCGCTTCCTTTCGATAGTATTCGTCACGGTAGATAAACATAACAATATCGGCATCTTGTTCAATCGCACCCGAATCTCTTAAGTCCGATAACATCGGACGTTTATCGGTTCTGGATTCAACGGCACGAGAAAGCTGTGAAAGCGCAATAATAGGGACATTCAATTCTCTTGCGAGAATCTTCAACCCTCTTGATATCGCAGAAATTTGCTGCATTCTGTCCTCACGTCCCGAAGATTCAATCAACTGCAAATAGTCGATAACTATTAATCCGAGATTAGGTTCTTCCATCGCCAGTCTGCGACATTTTGCACGAATATCGGTTAATGTACATCCCGCCGTATCATCTATATAAATAGGTGCAGAAGCGAATGCATCCATTGCAACTGCAAGTTTTTCCCAATCTTTATCCACCATATTCCCCGAACGAAGTCTTTGAGAATCAACTTCTGCTTCCGAACAAAGCATACGTTGAACCAATTGGTCTTTTGACATTTCAAGAGAGAATAAAGCCACAGGCGCTTTGCCTCGTAGGGCGGCATTTTGTGCAATATTAAGTGCGAATGCGGTTTTTCCCATAGAAGGACGTGCCGCAAGAATGATTAAATCGGATTTTTGAAGTCCGCTTGTCATTTCATCAAGTTCATAAAATCCTGTTGCGACACCTGTTAATTCACCTCTATGCTGATATCTGTACTCTATTTTTTCATACGTTTTAAGCACTAAATCTTTTACGTGTGTCAAATCCTTTGTAGCTTTTTGTGAGGCGATTTCAAAGATTAATCTCTCAGCTTTTTCCAGCGATTCTTCAACGGGAGTAAGCTCGTAGCCGGAGGTTACAATTTCAGAACCTGCATTGATTAGAGAACGTTTTATTGCCTTTTCCTGAATCTGTTTTGCGTAATATTCTACGTTAGAGGTAGTTATAGTTTTAAAACTCAAATCATTTATAAACGCACGACCGCCAACCAGTTCAAGTTTTTGGTTCATGTTGAGAACATCAGAAACCGATACGATATCAATACGTTCATTACTGTTGAACAACTGTACCATTGCCTCGTATACATACCTGTGAGCCGGTTTATAAAAAGAATCGGCAGATATAAATTCTACGACTTTTGTAAGGCAAACAGGACTTACCAATATCGCACCTAATACGGCTTCTTCTGCATCGGTATTTTGAGGCATCAACTGTGATATTGCAGGTTCTTGTTTTTTCTTGGTATACGTTGCAGCCACTATTCTTATCCCCCCTTCCGTAAATTATACATTGCAAAAATTTATTTTTAAATAGTATGTTACGTTTTTTTATGCGTAAACTATTTACCAGAAATATATTTGATGATAAAATATTTTCAAAAAGGAATACAAAATAATGGGAATAAGAAATTTTTTATCTAAAACTCGTGTAATTGACATTCAGTCATGTCTGCCTGACGGCGTTATACTGGTTACAACGGAAGGTGTTATACAATGGAATAATGATGTTGCTACAGAATTGTTTCCGTATGTTTCATCATTAATCAATACTCACATTGACAGGTATTTGGAAGACGGTTTAAACAGTATTATTACTGCTGTAAGAAACAATAAACCGGCTGTTGTAAAGGCTCTTGAAACTAACAGATACCTTGAATTGACAGTAAAAAGTATTGAAGGTGCTTATGTTGTTTCAATGAGAGATGCAACCAAACAGTATCAAACAGTTAACAATATTATTGAAGGACACGAAAATAATAAAAAAATCAATAGAGATAAAAATACATTTCTTATTAAACTAGCCAATGATTTAAAATCCCCGTTACATTCTATCATAGGTTTTTCTCAGGCAATCGTTGATGGACTTGGCGGTGAAGTAACAGAAAAACAAGAAAAATATTTGAAGATTATAAATAAAAATTCTTCGGATTTATTATACTTCTTTAACAAATTACTTGAACTATCTCAAACAGAGAGTGATTCCTTTGATAAAGATGTAAAATTCTTTGATATTGTAAATTCGATAGGTTCAGTAATAAAGACTTGTGAACAGCTCTATTCCGACAAAAAACTTGAGATGAATCTAACAGTTGATGAAGAATTGAAGCATACTGTCTATTCTGATGAAAAAGCTTTTAAACTGATGTTTGAAACTCTGTTGGAGACAATCATAAAAGCAACGGATTTGGGTTCAGTTGACGTAAGTATTCAAAATGCAGATGAACAATATTTATTGACTCATAATTTGAGCAACTGTACAGGTATCTTGATAACATTAATGAGTTCAAGTAACGGTATTTTGGAATCAGAGCTGCCAACACTATTTGATCCGTATGCACTTGTTGATAAATCCAATAAGCGCTCAATGGTCAGGGCTATTGCTCTTGCAAGTGTAAGAAATATTATGAATTACCTTCACGGGGTTGTATGGGCTGAAACAGTTCCATTGAAAGGTACTGCGTTCAGAATGATTTTACCTTTTGAAAAGGAAGTTGATGAGCAGCGTAACGTTTAAAAATGTAAACAAAAGCTACGATAATAAGAAGCTTATTATCAATGATGTTTCACTTGATATTAACGATAAAGAGTTTATAGTTCTTGTCGGGGCTTCAGGGTGCGGGAAATCTACCGCTCTGAGAATGATTGCAGGACTTGAGGATATAACATCGGGCGAAATTCTTATTGATGGAAAAGTTGTTAATAACGTTCACCCGAAAGACAGAGATATAGCTTTTGTGTTCCAAAGCTATGCTCTGTATCCGCATATGAGCGTATATGATAATATAGCTTTCGGGCTTAAAATGAGAAAAGTCGATAAACAAACCATTGACCAAAAAGTTAAAGAGGCGGCGGAAATACTTAACCTGTCCATGTTGCTTGATAGAAAACCTAAACAATTATCAGGCGGTCAAAGACAAAGAGTTGCCTTGGGTCGTGCGATTGTTAGAAATCCAAAGGTCTTTTTAATGGATGAACCGCTTTCTAATCTGGATGCAAAACTCAGAGTTCAGATGAGGTCAGAGATAAAAAAACTGCATAAAAAACTGCAAACAACATTTGTTTATG
>CAMDZX010000153.1 GCA_945910925.1 uncultured bacterium
AAATCTGCAACTACTCTACCTTGTACATATTTATCAGTAAAATTATTCGGGACAGTAGTGGAAACAAGTTCGGAATGACATTATAGTAGTGTAGAGCCATAGGTCGGGTTTCAACCCGACAAATTCACGTAGATTAGGCGAAACCACAACAAATAGAATTTATCAATTAAACCCTCACCAAGGAATTTAAGTTTTCGCTTCCGCTCAAACAAATTTCTATTGATATTTCTCACCAAAATAAATCACTCATTTACTTAGTAACTTAGTCACATTTTGTAATATTGTAACAAAATATTAAGTGAATTTAAAAATGGCTGAAACCTTGTTATAATGCCATATATGATATGATATGATGTGATGGGGCTGGGCGGGTCAATTTTATATAACTTCTTGTTTTTATATATACGTAGGTAACAAAATAAAAACAAGAAAGGTGGTTAGTATGGTAAGTGTAAATGGTGCTGATTCAAATTTGAGATATGAAAGACATGGGAAAAATGTTCGTATTTATAATCCAAATACTCCAAAAAACAGCATAGGTAGCGCAGGTTCCTTAGTTAGTTTTGATTCAAAAGCAGAGGCAGACGCATTTGTAAAACAACATACCCCTGAGGGAGATAAGTCGTCTACGTGGAAAAAATGCTTAGGCGCTACAAGTTTGATATGTGGTTTGGTCATGTTGGCAACAGTATTGACAAAAGGAGGACGTAATTATATACGTTCATTAGGTAAATAAAGAAAGGTAGAATAAATATGGTAGAAGGAATTAGTACAGGTCCTGTTATTATTCAACAGCCGGATAAAAAATCAAAAAGTAACGTTGGAAAATCGGCATTTGGGTTTGCAGGCTTAGCGTTAGGTGCTAAACAGGCCGTAGAACATATTGATGCATGTTCGCATAGTGTGACAATGCGTGGGGCTATTCATGATTATGGTTATGTTTGGCACAATTCTTCAGGAAATTCCACAATAAGGGATATGGTGATGAAAAATAAATCGTCTGTAAAGAACTTTGTTTATAATTACATGAAAAAGCAAAGAAATATAAATCTTGCAAACGCAGGTTTGGCTATCGTTGGGTTTACAGCAGCAGGACTTGCAGTTGGTTCTTTGATAGATGGTATTGTTAATGCTGTCAAGAATAAAAAGTCATCATAAGCGTAAAAATAAAACAAAAGTGAGGATGAATTTTGGGTCATCCCCATCCTTGCTTTATTTTTTCATTTGGTTATTAATCCAATGAGTTATTAATCTTGTAAAAGCCTCCATTTATCCCTTTCACAGCAAATTTGTATATCTGTTTTTCTACTTGATGTATAATTGTTTTATGAAAAACGTACGTCAAACACAGATTAATATACACAGAGATGCTTGGGTAGAGATTAACCTTGATTCGCTTGCACATAACGTAAAAGAGTTTAAGAAAAATATTGATTCCGACATAAAACTTCTCGGAATAGTAAAAGCTGATGCGTACGGTCACGGCTCTGTTATGACCGCACCGACAATGCTTGCATCGGGAGTTGATATGCTGGGGGTTGCCTCTATTGATGAAGGACTTGATTTAAGGGCAGAAAATATAGACTGTGATATCTTGGTTGTAGGTGCAGTTCCTGTATGGTCTTTTGATATAGCTGCAAAAAACAATATTTCAATATCTGTTTTTGAAGAAGCGCATATTGAAGCTTGTTACAAAGTATATGAAAGATTTGGTATAAAACCAAAAGTACATATCAAACTTGATACCGGCATGAATAGAATCGGGTTACAGCCACAGAATGCCGTAGAATTTATCAAAAAAGTTCAAAATAGTGATTTTATAGAGCTTAAGGGTATTTTTACACACCTTGCAAATGCGGAAATATCAGAAAAAACCGACATTCAATTTGAACGTTGGACGAATATTATCTCAAATATAGATACAACGGGGCTTATGATACACATTTTGAATACGGCAGGTACAATGATTTATGACCCTAAAGAATTGAAATCCAACATGGTAAGGATTGGGATTTCATTATACGGGCTTTATCCTGATTTGCCTGAAAAATTACGTTTTTATCCTCAATTAAAACCTGTAATGAGTTTAAAAGGAAGAATTACAAATATTCATACAATGCCCGTAAATGATGGTGTGAGTTACGGGCATACGTTTGTGGCAAAAGAAAATACAAAAGTTGCAACAGTTCCTATAGGTTATGCGGACGGAGTTCCAAGAGCTTTGTCAAACAAAATATCTGCGATAATTAATAACAAAAAAGTTAAACAAATCGGTAATATTACTATGGACCAGATGATGTTTGATATAACGGGGGTTGATGCAAAACTTGGCGATATCATAACCCTTCTTGATGATAATGATAAAGAACTATCGCTGGATAACTGGGCAAAAATTGTCGGTACTATTAATTATGAACTCCCTTGCAGGATGAAAGTAAGATTACCAAGAGTGTATACAAGGTAATCAATAACTAAAATATTTATCGAAATCTACATCATCAAAACAGGACAAAAGTAAAAATACTTCATCATCTTCGTCCATTCTTTGGAAATTGTATTCATCAAATAACCAGAATTTTGGGTTATTTCCTTTTACTCTGACAATATTTTTATCTTTTAAGATTGCTAATTTTTTCTTAACTGTATCAATAGGAAGACCTACAAGCTTCGATAGTTCAACAGCAGTTATTCCGTCATCTCCCGCATATTTTTCAGGGGTTAAGAACATTAGTTCCAACCCGACACTTTTTAATTCCATATCGTTTTCTATCGCTACCTGTGCCATACTATAATTTTAACAGTAAAAATGTCAAAATCATCATTTTTTCGATTTATAAAAATCTACAACTAAATATGGAATTTGTAAATAATTATCATTATATTTATTTTTGTTTTATAATATTCTCGGTTACTAAGTCAAAAGGGGAGTAATAAATGAAATTTCTTGTTGAAAAAGAAAATATGTTTAATGGGTTAAAAATAGTTGAGCGTGCAACTGTTTTGAAAGGTTTACAGCCGGTGCTTGCAAATATTTTGATAGAAGCATCCGCTCCAAATAAATTAAAATTTTCTGCAACAGATTTTGATTTATCAATTATTACTGAAATTGATGCACAGATAGAAGAAGAAGGACAAATTACTCTCCCTGCAAAGAAATTAATGGATATTATTTCAAGAGTTAATGACAGCCTTATTTCGTTTGAATTAAAGGACAATACAATGGTTGTCACAAACGATAAAACCAAGTTTGAAATTATCGGGATTTCAGCATCAGAGTTTCCTAAAATAGAAGAAGTTGCATCAACCGCAGAAGAAATTGAGATAGAACTTGAACCTTTTACAAAAGCAATAAAAGAAGCAGCTTTTGCGGCTGCGGGTTATGAAACAAACAACCTGCTTTCTGGAGTTGTATGTAATATTGATAAAAATGTTTTGGAAATAGCATCAACTGACGGTAACAGATTGGCAAGAGCAAGAAAAATTGTTACAAACAGTGACAATAAAACTATTCAATTGATAGTTCCTTCCAAAGTTCTTCAAGAGTTTCTCAAAATGAGCTATCTTATGGATGATGAAAATGTAAAACTTTCTATTGAAAGAACAAGGATAATGATAAAATCCGGAAGAACCAAAATCATTTCAAGGTTAATGGAAGGTCAATATCCGAAATACAACCAGCTTATTCCTACAACATTTCCAAAGGAAGCTAAAATTAATGTGGATATGATCATCAAATCGTTAGAAAAAGTATCTACAATGGTTAATGAAAAAACAAGTATTGTAAAAGAGGAACTTAATGTTTCACAGAGTAAATTTCTT
>CAMDZX010000154.1 GCA_945910925.1 uncultured bacterium
CAACACCTTCTGTTAACGTTTCGCCAAAGGTTTCTTCTTCTTCAACCGTTTCTTCAACAGGTTCTTCAAGGTTTTCATCTTCCGTGACAGGTTCTTCGACATCCTCTTGTAACGTTTCTTCACCCGTTACAACACCTTCTGTTAACGTTTCATCAAAGGTTTCTTCTTCCGATACTGTTTCTTCAACAGGTTCTTCAAAAACTTCTTCTTCCGTAACAGATTCTTCAACATCTTCTTGTAACGTTTCTTCACCCGTTACAACACCTTCTGTTAACGTTTCGTCAAAGGTTTCTTCTTCCGATACTGTTTCTTCAACAAGTTCTTCAAAATTTTCTTCTTCCGTAACAGGTTCTGCAACGTTCTCTTGTAACGTTTCATCTCCTGCAACTGTTTCATTGACTACTTCTTCAACCGGTTCTTCATTATCTTCTTCTTTCGCTAAAACATCAGCAAATGAAGAATTTGTTTCTTCTTCATCAATAAGTTGCTCAATTTCATCCAATTCGGATTCTTCAACAACTGTTTCCCTTTCATCAACTTGATTAATTACACCTGTAAATGTAGTTTCATCAGCACTGTCAATATCTGATGTAACATACTCCGAAACCGGTTCTTGCGGTTCTTCTTCCATATTAATAACAGGAGCTTCAAATATTTTTGGTTGTTCTTTTGTTGACTCAAATTCTGATTTCATTTTTCTGTTCAAGAATATAATAAACACAAGAGCTGCAATCGGGAACCCTATTGCAGAAAGAACCAGTAACAACTTCATAAAATTGAACTTATGAGAAGGTGTTTTTTTAACAGGTCTTTGGTATGTTTTTGCTTCCTGTTTTATTTCTTCATCCAATTTTTTCTTCTCCTCAATCAAAATATTCGGTTGAGGAATAGTATTTATTTCTTGGTTTATAACCTTTTCAGGTTCAGGTTGAGATACAGTTTCTTGAGGCTTTTGTTGTAGTTTAGAACTGTCTGTTGGTTTTACAGTCTGTACAGTTTTTTTTGCTTCGGAAACAGGTTGAGTTTTTGTCTCCGGCATGGTTGTTACAGTTTTTGCTTGCTGTGTTACAGGAGTTTTTACAACCTGAGTTTTTTCTTGTGCCGACTTAGGTGTTGCAGGCGTAGTAACCTTAGCCTCTGCAGTTTGAACAGGTTTTGGTTGAGTAACCGTCACAGGTTTTGACGGGGCTGATACAGACGGTTTCTGTGGAGAAACAGTTTGTGTTGTAGCAACCTTTGCTTGCGGCGTTACAGGCTTTGTAACAGATGTAGATTTAGATGCAACAGGCGCAGTCGCAACAGGAACACTTGATGTTGCCGTAATTTTTATAGGATGCGCAGCTGTTATTATTATTTTTGTATACCCCTTACAACTGCCGGAAACATATGGTTGTGTTTTAATTGCAACACCATTTACCGAGCCTGATACGCTATCTAAAACAGGACATCCTGTCATTGAATTCTTTGTTTCAGGAAGCAATATAACATATCTGTTATCCTCTTTTTGATTAACAAATACAGGGCTACTATATGGTTTTGCAGTTACTACATTAACCTTTACATTCCCATAAGAATCCTGAGAAAACTTCATATTTACAACACTATTTTTGAAGTCTTCCGCTATTGCAGGACTTAAAGCAGATAATGCCGCACAAATAACCAGCGCTTTTTTAGCTAAACTATAATTCATATAAATTATTTTATCACAATAAAAATATTACAATTGTAACGATTATTTTAAGATGTGAAATCAGACATAAAAAATAAACTTTATTTAAAAGTAACCAAAAGAAAGGAGCTTATAAACAGTAATGAGTTTATGTTTTTATGATTCATGCTAAAGGCATTAAATTTTACGGCTACACAAGACTTAAGGAGAAAACAGTTTAAATAAAAGAAAAATAAAAGATTTTTAAAATCTTTGGGAGCGCTCAAAATGAGTACAATTTCACAATATGCATTTACAAGCACTTTTAATACAGATAAATTAACAACAAGACAGATTGTAGAAATGGGTGCACAAACATACACGGTAACAGCCGCAGATACCGATGGTGACGGAGAACTCAGTTTTGAAGAAATTATCGCCAATACTGAACTCTGTGACAAAATTATTGAATACATGAAAACTGCAAAAGCAACCGTAGCAGAGAACGCAACTGAAGAACCACAACAAGCTGTGCCGCCAAAAGAACAAACTGTTTCTTATGAGGCATAACATATAAATAGCAATTGATTAATCGGGATGTATTATAATTGATACGTCCCGATTTTTTAGTGTATAATCTCTATATGGGTATTTATTTTTTTTACGGGGATGAAGATTATTTAATTGAAGAAGAACTAAAAAAGTACAGAGGTAAACTTGATGCTAATTTTTCTTCAATGAACTATGTCGTACATGATAATCCATCGTATCCTGATTTAATCGCAATATTAAGAACCCAGCCGATGATGTTTGGGAAACTAATGGTTGTAATCAATTGCGAAGCACTTTTATCCTCGTCACTTGAAGAATATCAATTAAAGGAAATATCGGAAGCTCTGGAAGGTAATACCGATTCTCTTGATATATTCTTTGTTGCAAGATATCCAAGAAATGAAGGCAAAAGACCGGATTCAAGAAAAAAAATATACAAAATTTTATCAAAATATAACACGCAAGAGTTCCCGACAATAAAAACCTATAAAACCGCAGAACTCACAGACAGAATTAATAAAGAGGCGAAGAAGCACAATATAACACTTGATTCTGCTGCTGCAAACATCCTGATTGAACACAAAGGGAATAATTTACGTGAATTTGCGGTTGAAATTGAAAAACTTGCACTGCTTGCTTATCCCGAAAAAAAAGTAACCTCCGGTATGGTAAATGAAATTTGTGTGTCAAACCAAGACATTTTTAATTTTGCAGACTGCGTAATGAAAGGTAAAAAGGGACAGGCGCTTTTAGAATTAAAACGCCTGCTGGATAAAAAACACCCGTTAGAAATTTTGACTGCAATACAAACAATGATAAGAAAATGGATTCTTATCAAATTAAATTCTTCAAAAATGTCACCCGCAGAAATTTCAAAAATCGTCGGACAACATGAGTTTGTGGTTAAGCAAACAATACAAAAATTAAAAAATATTAATCTTAAAGACCTTGTACATCTAAAAGAAGTCTTAACCGAAGCCGAATACAAAATTAAATCCGGCACATCTCCTGATATAATTATGGAGGTTGAAAATGCTATTATCAGATAAATACCCGTTTTTAACGAACTATTTTGAAACAGGAATAAAAAACAAATTAACAAACAATGGTGTTCCGATTACACATAGTTTACTTTTCTGGGGACGAGATTTAGAATCACAATATATTCTTGCAAAAGAAATAGCACGAGAACTAAACTGTACAGGTGACCATACCGATAATTGCCAATGTCTTAATTGTAAATGGATTAGAGAAGACTCGCATCCTGCCGTACTTACTATTTCCAGAACAGATAACAAACCGGCAGACGATGAAACCAAAACAGTAATTTCAATAAAACAATCAGAAATGATAAAAAATATGCTTGTTACGTCATCAGATTTTTTTAGAGTATTCATATTCTGCGACAAAGACAAAGACGGTAATATTCAAGGACTTAATCCTAAAAATTTTCAGGAAGAAACGGCAAACTCTATGCTTAAAATAATAGAAGAACCGAATGACAGAATTATGTTCATATTTCTTACCGCAAATAAAGAGGATGTTCTGTCAACCATTGTTTCACGTTCTCAATGTTTTAATATCTCAGGTGGAGAAAGAGATAGTTTAACA
>CAMDZX010000155.1 GCA_945910925.1 uncultured bacterium
TACGATGTGCTTTTTCTTTATAAAATGTTTTCCATTGTGTACTTTTGAATTTTTAAGCCGCACTTTTCATAAAATTTTTTTGCACTTTCATTTAAAGCCCAAACATTAAGCGTTAAATTATAGCAGTGCTTTTCTTTGGCATAATTTTTCACATATTCAAAAATTTTATAACCTATTCCGCCGCCACGCAGATTTTCGTCAACACATAAATCATCAATATAAAGCGTTTTTATGGGTTGCATTGAATCTGCGTTTTGCTCTTGAAAAATGCAAAATGCATATCCAAGTATATTACCGCTTTTTTCATCTGTTGCAATAAAAATCGGTTTTTCTTCATTTTTAATTATGCTTTTAAGTTCATTTTCATTATATTTTTTCTTTTCCGGTATAAAAAGGTCGGGTCTTTTGTCGGAATGAATTTTATGTACTTGGTAAAGCAGTTTTGTTATTTGTTCAATATCGCTTTCTTTTGCTTTTTTGATTTCCATTAAATTCACCTCTGTAATTATTATAAATCCACATTGATTGAATTGCAACATATCTGTTGATTGTTGTTGAAAATACGCTGTTTTTATGATAAAGTACAGTTAATGAATTGTTTGTTTAAGGGGTAAATATGAATATAAACAATTTTTCAAATCCTTTGCATTTAAATAACGTCAAAGTGAATGACAATTATTTTAATGAATATTTGAATTTAATTAAAACAGTTGTTATTCCATATCAGTATAATGCTTTAAACGATTTGATTCCGGGTGCACCTAAAAGTTATTGTATTTCAAATTTTATAAAGGCATCTTCCGTATGTTCATCACTTAAAGCCGGTATTCCCGTTCCTGTTTTTCCGGTTGATAAATGGGAATATAAAGAAACAGAATGCAGTTTTAATTCTTTTTTAGGTTGGTGCTTTCAGGATACAGATGCATATAAGTGGATAGAAGCCGCTTCGTATGTTTTAGTAAACGAAAAAAATGATGCGTTAAAAAAGCAAGTTGATGATTTGGTGGATTTAATTTGCAGTGCACAGCTTGAAAACGGTTATCTTGATACTCTCTATATAATTAATGACAGAAGTAAAATATTTTCTAATCTAAAAGACCGTCATGAGCTTTATTGTTTTGGACATTTAACAGAGGCTGCTGTGGCATATTACAATTCCACCGGCAATAATAAATTATTAAATGCCGCCATTCGCTTTGCCGATTTAATTTGTGATTATTTTGGAGATAATAAAAATCAGGGCTATCCGGGTCATGAAATAGCCGAGTCTGCCTTGGTGAAATTATACTATATAACAAGAAATGAAAAATACATAAATCAGGCAGAATTATTTATAAAAAGAAGAGGCACAAAGCCATATTATTTTGATATTGAGCGCTGTTATAATCGTACAGATAACAGTATTGATTATGAATATAATCAGGCACATATGCCTGCTGTTAAGCAGAATGAAGCAGTAGGTCATGCTGTCAGAGGTGTTTATTTATATCGTGGTATGGCTGAAATTGCAAAAGTTAAAAAAGATGATTGTGTATTTAACGCCTGTAAAAATATTTGGAATAATATTGTAAACAAAAAATTATATATAACAGGCGGTATAGGTTCCACTGCAGTCGGAGAGGCATTTTCATTTGATTATGATTTGCCGAATGATTTAGCTTATTGTGAAACATGTGCTTCAATCGGTCTTGCAATGTTTTCACGCCGTATGTTTGAAATTAATCCCATTTCTTCATATTTTGATGTGTTTGAACAAGCTCTTTACAATACGGTCCTTGCTTCTATGGGCAGTGACGGAAAATCCTTTTTCTATGTTAACCCTCTGGAAGTTTTGCCTGTTGCTTCAAAAAAGGATGAAAGAAAAAATCACGTTAAAACAAGGCGGCAAAAATGGTTTGGTTGTGCTTGTTGTCCTCCTAATTTAGCACGCTTTTTATCATCAATAGGAGAGTATTGCTTTAGTGAAAACAGCAGCACCTTGTTTGTGAATCTTTATATTGGAGCAAATGCTCAATTTACAAACGGCTGTATTGATGTTCAGTCAAATTATTTGTCAAGCGGTAATGTGATTTTATATGTTAAGCCTAATAAACCGTTTAAGTTGGCACTGAGAATTCCTGCTTGGTGTGATAACTTCACAATAAATTGTAATTACGAAATGATAAACGGCTACGCAGTTTTAAGTATTAATAAAAACACTAATGTTGAAATATCTTTTGATTTAAGCGTTAAATTAATCAGATGCTCAAATCTTGTCAGAGCTAATATAGGTAAGGTTGCTGTTGCAAGAGGTCCTGTTGTATATTGTGCAGAAAGTATTGATAACTGTGAAAACTTGCAGCTCTTAAAAATTAATCCAAATGGTGATTTTGTGTTTAATGAAAACGGCACAATAATTGCAGACGGTTTTGTTGAACAACCGGATGAAAGCTTGTACGATGAATATAAGCCGGTTCCTTTAGAAAAATGTAAGATTACATTAATCCCTTATAATTCGTGGGGGAATAGGGGAGAAACGGAAATGAGTGTGTATTTGCGTGTCTAAAATATTTAGAAGTAAAAATATGAATTAAAAGATTATGACTGTTGTAATTTCTTTTTGACAGGTTGATATAATCTGCCACAAAGGCTGGAAGTTTTACTTTCAGCCTATTTTTATGCCCGAATACTGCTTTTTACGTTGCTATGAGGCTATATTATTTCTAAATTGCTTAGGGGTTTTGCCAAATTCTTTTTTGAAGCAGGATATGAAATAACTCTCCGAGCAAAAGCCGAGATAATATGCGATATCAGATACGGAATAGTTTTCCTTTAACATTTCCTTTGAGGCTTGCAGTTTTTGTGTTTTAATATATTTTGACAGGTTGATTCCTATGTTCTTCTTGAATAAATATGATAAGTAATCTTCGGATAATCCACATTCTTTTGACAGGGCTGCAACGTCCAATCTTTCGTGAAGATGAGTGTGGATGTAGTGCAGGCATTTTCTAATAGGTTGAGAGTAAACGCTATTCTCTCTGCTTTCGGCTACCATATCGGTTACGGTAATGCATTTTTGAATAATGAAATCGACTATATCATCAGTATTTGACATTTTATCAATACGCATTATACAGTTATCGGAAAAATTGTAAGCAGTAGTTTCGTCAAGTCCGCCTTGAATTGCCGAACGGGTAATCAATGTAAACAACGATACAGCCCAATATTTAATCTGTATCAAGCTGTCATTCGACATTTTGCCGATGTTTATGCCACTGTCAATCATATTGTTAATCATCATTTTAACATCGGTACGACTGCCCTTTTTAATTCCCGATAAAAATGCAGTTTCTAACTCATAAGGAGTATGAATAATTCCGTTTTCTCTTTCATTAAAAATACGGCTCTCGTCGAGAATGTTAATTTTGTATTTACTCATTTTAATCACCGTATTAAAAATATCATATTTCAATCTATTATTCAACGGTAATATTATATAAATATAAGAAATATTATATATTTTGAGAGTGCGTATCGATATGATGATATTGTAAAAGCGGGAGGTGCAAATATGATTAGCAGAACAAAGCCGGAATTAACAAAAGCACAAATACAAGATATGTTTAACTCCGCTTGTCTTGGCGAAGTTATATCCTTTGATAAGCTCGGTGACGGAGAATATAATGCCGTTTATGATGTTGTGAGTGATATGGGTAATTACGTATTAAAGGTTTCTCCGCTTGAAAAAACAGGAATACTGACCTATGAG
>CAMDZX010000156.1 GCA_945910925.1 uncultured bacterium
CGGTTTCAAGTAAGGCTACGTGCTATCCCGCACCTAGCCTTACTTTCACACACCTAAGGTCGGATTTGAAAAAGTTCGAAAAATTGTCATTTTTCGACTTTTTCCGCATCCTCAGAAGCAAAAAATCAAGAATATAGTCAAAAGCGTGGGTTCAAAACAATGTAAGCGCAAAAAAAAGGACAGAATTTGTCCTTAATAAATGGTAAGTATTATTGTATTATTTTTTGTTTAGAGATAACTCAGCAAGTTCATAGACATAATTGAAGTTGAGGCTTGCATACTTGCTTGATAAGCATATTGTGAACTGTACCAATCACTAACCGCTTTTGTAATATCTATATCCCGAATTCCTGAAATATATTCCGTTAAGTTGTTTTCGCTTTCCACCAATGAATCATTTGTCATATCAAGTTTGTTAGTAACAGTACCAAAACTTGAGTTTATATAAGTCATTTTTTCCATAGATGTCGAAAAGCCGTCCAATAATCCGTTGATTTTATCGTAACAATCTTTTACAGCTGCACCTGCTGCATCTTTTTCTGCCTGTGTTGCATCAGCAGGCAATGCTTGTTGTTCATCAATTTTTTCAATAGTTTCTTTTATGGAGTTTCTAAGTTCTATCAAATCTCCCATAATTCCGCCTGATGAATTTACAGTATACGTAGGATTACCTTCGGCATCAAGAACAGGAGTAACACCATCAGCTTCATATACAGGTTCTTTATCGTAATCTCCGAATAGCTCGGCTCCCGTCACATTCATTGTTTGGAATACACCTTCAGTTATTTCAAGTTTTCGTTCCCAATCTCCATCAAGTGCAGTTCCGTTATATTTTATCCCTATTATTTCATTATTTGATGTTCCGTCAGCATTAATACCGTATTCAATAGTATATGGAGTAGTTTTGGTATTTGTGCCTCCAAAAATATAATTTCCGTTGTAGTTTGTATTCGCTAAATCGACCATTGTTTCTATAACTTTATCAAGTTCTGTCAAGTTAGCCTCAAGAGTAGATTTGGTCGAAGTTCCGTTTGCTGCGGTTGTAGCAATATCTTTTGCTCGTTGTGCTTTTTCAATAGCTAAATCTATTGTTTCAGAGGATTCTTTAATCTCATTTTTTATAGAACTTACATTAGCGGTTAATATCCCGATTCTGTTTAATCTTCTGTTAGAATTAACAATATTAACAGACTCAATCGGGTCATCGGTTATGGAATTAACTCGTTTCCCCGTTGTCAATTGCTCTGTAAGTTTTGCAAAGTCTGCATATCTGTTATTTATTTGAGCTGCTAAATCTATATTAACTGATGATGATGTTACTCTTGAAACCATTTATTTTTCCTTATTATTTATAATCCTAATGAAATTAACGTATCCAATAAACCGTTACAGGTTGAGAAAACCCTTGCAGATGCGGAATATGCCGTTTGAAATTTTATTAATTCCGTTAATTCTTCATTCAAATCAACACTTGTCTGTGCTGCTGCTTGATTATCAAGTGATGCAACAACATTATTTTGAGCTTCGGCAGCACTTTGAGCTGCGGTATTTCCTGAAACAACTTTACCTATAATTCCGCTATAAAAATCGGAGAACGATATATTTCCGATACTGTCAAATCCTGCAGCGGTATTGTCGTTTTTTGTATTCAACAAAGCAATAATATTGTTTGCATTTCCTACCGCATTCAAATCAACACTGTCAGGATCTGCGGGGTCATAGTTTTCAAAATACGCAGCCGCTATTTTATTGTATCCGCCTTCCTCCGTTAAAAGACTGTTTATACTGATATTGCCTGCAGTAATCACATCAGAACCGTCATTTGCGACAAATATCATGTATTTATCAAGGTCAGCGTTAGATAACTGTAAATTCCCGTCAACTGTGTCGATATAAAATGCGCCCTCTCTTGTTTGAATTTCGTTAAACACATCTGCAATTGCCTGCGCCAAAGTGTTTAAACTCGCCTGTATCGCAGGAATATTCGTTCCGTCCTGACTTGTTCCCGCTTCAATTATTCCGCCGACAGCACCCGTATCAAACTTTTTATTCGCATTTTGAATAACGCTGCCGTCGGATTTTCTTATCATTATGACGGCATTACATTCGTTTGTGTTATCTATTCCTGCGGCTTGACAGTATTTGTCATAACTTGCGGCGGTTTGAATATCAAAAGTCCCCAGAACTTCCCCGCCCTTTATAAGTTTTGTTCCTTTAAGAGAAACATTTACGGAGCCGTTATCAAGTGTATCTATTGTAAAATCTCCGTATGTTGATAATTCTTTTAACAAGATATCTCTTTTATCAAGGAGGTTGTTATTCTCAAGAGTTCCGGTTTGTGAAGCAATAAGCATTTTATTTACATCAGCAATTTGAGTAAGAACATCATTCATCCCTTTCATTTGGGCATAAATTTCGGAATTTTCAAGAGCATACTGAGATTCTCCGTCACCTAAACTTTTATTCTTAGATTTTTCAAGGTTTGAATATAATAAATTCATTGAATCTGTTAGTGTTGACGCAGAATTCAAAAAATTTATTCTTGCTGCCATATCCGTCGGATACTGGTTTAAGTTATCCAAAGATTTATAAAACGCTTCCAGCGCAGAATCAAGTCCTTGTCCTTGAAGTTCATCAAATAAACTTGCAATATCACCAAGTCCGTTTGCCATTTGATTTAAGTATGCCTGATTTGTAAGCTGGTTACGGTAGTATGAATCCATAAATGTTGTTGTATAACGTTCAACATTAATAAGTTCAACACCTGCACTAGTTTTTACCTGTGCATCAACACTGTTGCCGATAGGAAGCCCAAGAACAAGCGTTCCCAGATTTGCCTTTTGTTTGTGGTATCCTTCGGTATTCATATTAGAAATATTATTCGATATGATACTGATAACTGACTGATGCACTCCGAGTGCATTTGCAGACATATTTAATGTTGACATCAAATTACTCATTTATTTTCCCCGTTATGCATCTTGAATTATTGTACTCATTTCAAGATTGCTTGTTTCTTCTTTGCCTGATTTTGAATAACTGTTACCCTTTGGCGCACAGGCATCAATAATTATATTTAACTTTTTATCGGCAAGTATCATTCCGTGTTTGATAAGCTCCATATTTGTCAAATTCAATACGGAAATCGCACTTGAAATACTGTTCAATTTTTCTTGTTGTTCTGTCAATTTCACAGAATACTTCGGACAAAGTTCTTTTGCTTTTTCAATAAGTCCGCTCATGTTAGGAATATCTTCTTCCAGCATTTTTATTGCGTCTATTCTCAAAATATCTGTTTTTTTGATTGTTTCATAGTTTTCTATAATTTTTGCATCAACTTTCGAAAGTTCTTCCATATCGTTTTTTACAAGAACTTCTCTTTTTCTTTGATAAAGAATTCTCATTTCCGTATACAGTTCAATTTCTTTATCAAGAATATTTGTAAGATTTTTAAAAATTTCTTCGTGCATATTACTCACCCCACATTTTATGCTGTATAATCAGCGATAACACTTCTTCCGTATGTCAATCCGTATTTGATATCATCATCAGAAAGGTTCATTTCACCTGCCTGTTGCGCATAGTTTTTTATTTCCTTCAAATTAATTTTTTGCAAAAGATTATCGTTATCCGCAAGATTTATACCATTTGAAGTATCCAATTCTTTGTATTGAATGTCTTGATTCTCAACCTTTTTACTTCCGCC
>CAMDZX010000157.1 GCA_945910925.1 uncultured bacterium
GACGGTAAAGATGTATACAGACCCGTCTATCGTGTTAATGAGTCAGGTTGTTCGGATATTGAATTTGCGGTAAAATCTCTGCTTGCAGGTCCTACAAAATACGAAAAGAGTAAAGGCGTATATTCCGAAATTCCGCCAACAACGTTGATATCGGTTATTGAATCTGCTGACAGAGTAGCTGTTAATTTTTCGGATTCTTTTGGTGCAGGTGGCGGTGCAGATAGTTTGTACAAAAGGATGTATCAACTTATAAAAACAGTAAATTATAATACTAAAAAACCTGTGTATCTCTTGATTAATGGTAGAGCCGTTGAAGCTCTCGGAGGAGAAGGTTTGATGATAAAGCAACCGTTAAACGGGAGTTCGTTGGATGAATAAAGATTTGGATTACTACTTGAATCTTGATTGGACATTGATTGAGGGCGAAGATTTAGATTTCAACGGAAACCCATATCATTATATCGAGATAAAAGAAATTCCGAGTTTTGTATTTTGTGCAAAAACCAGAGATAAAGCTCTGGAGCATTACAAGAGTCAGTTAAAACTTACTCTTATGATTATGCTTGAAGACGGGGATAGAATTTATGAACCCGGAGAAGAAACGGAAGATGATTTTGAGTAAACTTGAATTAAAAATAGAAATATTAAAACTTGAAGATTTAGACGCTCTAATGGAAATAGAGGCGAATGCTTATGGTGAACATCATTGGTCAAGAGAGTCTTTTGTTTCTGAGATTAATAATAAAGTAGCCCGTTATTATGCCGTAAAAAATAATTCGGATGAGCTAATCGGATATATAGGTGTATGGAATATAGTTGATGAAACTCATATTACAACGATTGCGGTAAAAAAAGATTACAGGCGTATGGGCGTTGCAGAAACATTAATTGCTAAAATATTAGAGGATTGTTATAATGATTTTATCAAATACATAACTCTTGAAGTCAGAGCAGGAAATGAACCGGCGATAAATCTGTACAAAAAATTCGGAATGAAGTCTTTAGGAGTGAGAAAAGGGTACTATCAGGATAACGGCGAAGATGCTCTTATAATGTGGTCTGATAATATATTTTCTGACAGTTTTAAAGAAATTTATTCTCAAAACAAACTTGGTATTGAAAAACGAATAATAATCAAATGACAAAAAGAATTGAAGCACAGTTGAATAAGTTTATTAACAGAGGTGAAGCAGCACGTTTTACTCTGGGTACATTAGTGCTTATGGCTTGCGGTGTAATGTTGATTATTATTGCAACATTTACTCAGTTAAGTTTCACACACCCTATAATTCCGTTAGATATATTCAGTCATTTTGATAAATATTTTACGGACTCGGGAACAAATTGGGCAGGGTTTCTGAAACACTATAAATATATTCCGCAAATCCCTGCAATATTTTTTATACTAAGTCTTTTAGATAGAAAATATGCAACTCTTACGGCAATGATTTATATTGTTATAGGACTTTTAGGGTATCCTATTTTTGCACTTGGCGGCGGTTGGAGATATATCTTTGAATACGGGTTTTATTATATTCTCGGATATGTCCCCGCACTATTTTTTGCAGGGTCTATACTTAAAAATAATTATTCCTTCGTAAACATTTTAAAAGCGGTGTTTGTTGGTGTAATTGTTGTTCATATTACGGGCTGTTTGGGAATGGTGTTCCTTGCAACATTAAAACACGAATCCTCAACCTCTATAATGGGTTGGATTGTTACAATGAGCGGTATGAAAACCGTATATGATATGATATTTTCAGTTCTTGCAGTATATGTAGGGCAGTTTGTAAAACGTATACTCTGGATTGTGATGAGTTAATTAATTTTGTTTTTTATTTCCCGATACAGAAATTATCAAATATGTTATTTAGAATTTCGTCTGTAACAACTTCTCCTGTTAGTTCATCAAGTGCAAGTAGTGCAGATTTTATATCTATGGAAATAAGGTCTTGAAGTTCTTCCCGATTTGCAGCTTCAAGAGCTATTGCAAGACTGCATTTTGCCTGACGCAAACACTCCTGTTGTCTTGTGTTGGTTGTAAATTCAAGTGTTTCAGGATTGATGTCGCAAACTTTTGATTTGATTAAATCTCTTATCTCGTCAATACCTTCTCTTGTTTTTGTTGAAATATAGTGTGCATCAGAGGTTTTGTGTTGAACCAAATCCGATTTATTTGCTATTCTGATATTGTTTTTGGTTTTAACAAGATTCCATATAGTTTCATCTTCTTCCGTAATTCCTTGAGAAGCATCATACAAGAACAAGACTAAGTCAGCTTCCTCTAATGATTGTTTTGAGTATTCTATTCCTATTTCTTCAACCTTTGAAACAGAGTCATCTTCACGTATTCCTGCCGTATCAATTAATGTAACAGGGATCCCGAAATCTAATGTTTCTTTTAAAACATCACGTGTCGTACCTGCGATATCTGTTACAATTGCTCTATCCAAATTCAATAATGTGTTGAATAAAGAGGATTTTCCGACATTCGGGCGTCCGACAATTGCAACAGAAACTCCTTGACGCATAATGTTTGATGCGGATGCGGATTTTAAAATTGACTCAATATCTTGAATGCTTTTGGAGATTGTATCAGCAATATATGAATACTCAGGTTCTGCAACGTCTTCAGGAAAATCAATCCCCGCAATAATCCTTGATAAAACTTCCATTATTGAGGCTCTTATATCGTTTATTTGATTGGCAAGAACTCCGGATAAATTCTTTGCAGATACGGATACAAAATCCTGAGTTTTGGAATGGATTAAATCAGCAACGGCTTCGGCTTGTGATAAATCCATTTTTTTATTAAGAAACGCCCGTTTGGTAAACTCTCCTTTTTCCGCAGGACGACAACCTGCCGTTAAACACATGGAAAGTATTTTTTTAACGATGTTTACACCACCGTGACAATGTATTTCAATAACATCTTCGCCCGTATAACTATGTGGTGCAAAGAACGGAAGTACAAGGACTTCATCAACCTTGATTCCTGTTTCTTCCACAATCCAACCGTGAGAAATAGTATTAGGTTTAAAGTTGTGTTTGGAATAAATCTTTTTGATGACGTCAAAGGCGTTATTCCCTGATATCCTGATGACTCCGACACCACCCATACCAAGAGGTGTTGAAATCGCAGCTATTGTATCAAATTCGTGTGTGATATTCATAAGTTAATTATACAACAAACTTATGTTGTATCTGATTTTTTGTTTTTTAGGATGACAAGCCCGGATGCAATTTTTGTACCATTTTAATTTTCTTTCTGTCATTCCGAACTTGTTTCCACAACTGTCCATGATAATTTTTTAATAAATTAATAACAGATAACAAAGAAATTTTTCTTATCAGGGCTTACATTACTCGACAATTATCGTGGCTGATAAACTTAAACCCTTTATTTATCCCTGCAGTTCCGAACCCTGCACTTACATTCTTTTTATCCCCTATTTACCCCTCGACTTTTTCTGCATCCTTCGTGACTGTAACCTAATTAAAAAATTATTGTCCTGACACAATTCAGCGAATTCTAAATCTGCAACTACTCTACCTTGTACATATTTATCAGTAAAATTATTCGGGACAGCGGTGGAACTTGTTTCGGAATCTTACCAATGTGGTATTAAAAATAAAACTTAGAAAT
>CAMDZX010000158.1 GCA_945910925.1 uncultured bacterium
GTAGAATTTTCAAGAACAGTCTTTCTTCTTGTGAGTTCTCTTGCTTTTCTTGCAGCTTCTCTTGCACGTTGTGCTTGGAGAGTTTTTTCAATAATTGTTTTTCCGAGTTTAGGATTAAACTCTAACCATTCTTGGAATTTTTCTCTGATTGCATCCTGAACCGCACTCATAGCCTCTTGGTTACCGAGTTTTTCTTTTGTTTGTCCTTCGAATTCAGGATTGCCTAATTTAACACTTACTATTGCGGTCAAACCTTCTCTAACGTCATCACCCGAGAGGTTTTGTTCGGAATCTTTCAAGATGTTGTTTTTTCTTGCATAATCATTCAATACGCGGGTAATTGCGTTTCTGAACCCTGTTAAGTGAGTTCCGCCCGAATGTGTATTGATATTGTTTGCAAACGATAGAATACTTTCGCTATAAGAATCGGTATACTGCATTGCAACTTCTACTCTCATTCCGTCAACTTCTTTGTCGATATAAATCGGCGGGTCGAACAGCGGATTTTTGTTTGTATTTAAAAATTCTACATAGCTTGCAATACCGCCTTCGTAGTGGAAAATTTGTTCGCTGCCGTCGGCATCAACATGGAGGACAATTTTTAACCCTTTATTCAAGAATGCCATTTCTCTAAATCTTGTTGCAATAACGTCAACATCAATTACGGTTGTTTCGGTAAATATTTCAGGGTCAAGCCAGAATGTGGATTTTGTACCTGTTTTAAGAGTTTCTTTTCCTTTTTCAACAGGAGAAACCGCTTCACCTCTTAAATATTCTTGTCTCCATACGTATCCTTGACGTGAAACTTCTACAACCATTTTTTCGGAAAGAGCGTTAACGACTGATGCACCAACCCCGTGAAGTCCGCCTGATACTTTGTACCCGCCGTCACCAAATTTTCCGCCGGCGT
The DNA here is from genome assembly GCA_945910925.1 of uncultured bacterium. Classification (GTDB taxonomy): domain Bacteria; phylum Cyanobacteriota; class Vampirovibrionia; order Gastranaerophilales; family Gastranaerophilaceae; genus UMGS1585. The sequence goes on from CAMDZX010000158.1 coordinate 911, forward strand.
GAAGTACGGTATGAACGATTTCGAGAGCGGATTTCCCTGTTTCAGGTTTGATATCAACAGGAATACCACGTCCGTTATCTTCTACTGTTACACTGTTGTCTTTGTGAACGGTAACATGAATTTCCGTACAATATCCCGCTAAGGATTCATCAATAGAGTTGTCGACGATTTCGTAAATACAGTGGTGCAAACCTCTTTGAGAAGTCGAACCTATGTACATGCCCGGACGCATTCTTACTGCTTCCAAACCCTCTAAAACCCTAATATTACTGGCATCATAATTCTGTGTCATTAATCTCTCCTAATTTTCACTATCCTCAATAAATATTGTACTACAAACAAACAACTTAAAGTTTATTTCTTAACATTTTTTTGCTTTAAGCTTTTTACTCCATTATAAAATATAGATTCCCCATGTGTATCAATTCCGCCTGATTTATATAATTTTATTTCATCACAGGTGTTTTTTATAACTCAGAAATTGGAAGTCTTGCTCCTGTTCTGGGATTAAAATTTTCTGCAAGTCTTTTTCCTGTAGTAAAACAATCTTTTGCCATTTCTTTTGTGACATATCTTAAACTGTTAGGTTTAATATCTGCCACAAGTTTTTAAATCCGGGATTTAATAATAAATTGATACTAACCATATAACACCATAAATTTAATCTTAACCTGCATATAATAAGTATTTTTCTTTTAAGAAATTACTTGATTGTTAAAATATGTTAAAATATTATTTTTTAAGTTTATTAATTCTCGCTTCGGTTTCTTTTAAATATTTAGGATTTACTCCATAAGCTTTTGACATATCTATTACTTCTTGTAGAATCTTTTTACAATTCTTATTTTCGGATATGATTTCTATTTGCCTTTTGAAGTTTTTTTGTGCCTTCTTGTGATTGTATATTTTACCATCGCCATAAATAATCATATTAACAAGGTTTCTTTTCGCAAGTCCCGCTTTGGCACATTCTGCACTTGCTTCAATGTTAAATTTAGCCTGAACCATTCCTCTATTATTTTCTGATAAATATTGGAAGAAAGATTTTCCATTTTTACATCGAGAGAGGGGTTTTGGACCCGCATTATATAAGTAGGATAGTACAGCATCACGTTCGTGATTTTGCAATTTTGAATACGTATTGACTGCAATTTTTGATTTGAGTATGGAATCCTTTTCTGCCATTGCATCATTATAAAGGCTGTCGGCCATTTTTTTTGATATATAATCTCCATCATAGGCTTTTTGTCCGTCGGCAAGTGTTACACAATTTTTTCTCGCAATACCGTCTCCAACGGTCACTAAGACACCCGTTTTATTATTTGCTTTTCTTATTGCTTTGTCTGCTTTTCCTGAATAAACACGATAGAATATATCCCCGTTTTTATCATCTTTAATATATCCGGAAGCTTCTTTTTTTGATAGCATTTTGATATTTTTAGGGACATCGACAAGTTTTATTGAATGTATATCTCCTCTTTCCAACATTGATATAAGTTTTTGAGTATTTGCTGAAGGGGTTTTTATTTCAGTTAAGGTTTTTCCTATATCATGTACAGTATTTATTTTGTTTTGTGAACAACTTGAAAGACCTGCTAATGTAGAAAGTCCAATTACTTTTGCATATTTACTTATGTTACTAATAACACTTATCATATTCTCTATAAAATACGTAAATAAAAAAATTGCGTTTTATGATTGATTATGTAAAAAATTTCGTGTATCATAGATAATAATATAGTTTAGGAGTGCGATATGACTTTAAGAAACGAACGTGTAAGAAAAGAACTTATGAGAGAAATATCTGACATCTTAAGACGTGAAGTCAGAGGATTGGAAGGTGTTGTTTCAATTGTTGATGTAGAAGTATCTCATGACAATTCGTATGCCAAAGTTATTTATAGCGTTCTGGGAACGGAAGAACAAGTCGAAAAATCAAAAGAAGTTATTGAAAAAAGCACTCCAAAAATCAGATACGAAGTCGGTCGTCGTGTTCGTTTGAGATTGACCCCTGAATTAAGGTTTGTTTATTCCAATGGTCTTGAGGAAGGCTCAAGAGTAACCGAACTCATAAACAAAATATCTCGAGGCGAAATCTAAGAAATGTTCGGATTTTTGAATGTACATAAACCTAAGGGTATAACATCACATGATGTTGTTGCCCGTTTGCGTCGTGCTACAAAAATCAAACAAATCGGACACACAGGCACTCTAGACCCTTTTGCAGAAGGTGTTCTGCCCGTATGTATCGGAAAAGCTACCAGATTGATTGAGTATTTAAACGATGATAAAGCGTACGTCGCATCTGTTCAATTCGGCAAAACAACTGATACGTATGATTTAGAGGGTGCATTTTTAACAGAGTCAAATAAGATTGTTTCGGAAGCTGAAATTGTTGAAGCTCTAAAATTTTTTCAAGGTGAAATAGAACAAATTCCGCCAATATATTCCGCAATAAAAGTGAAAGGTAAAAAACTATACGAATATGCACGAGCGGGTGAACAGGTAGAAATAAAACCGAGAAAAGTTATTATCGAAGATATTCATCTTGTCGGGTTTGATGCTGAAAGACAATCTGCTGAGATATATATAAACTGCTCTAAAGGTACATATATAAGAACAATCGGGCATGATTTAGGTCAAAATCTTGGTTGCGGTGCCTATTTGACCAACCTTAAAAGAGTTCAGGCAGGAGATTTTTATATAAATGATTCG
>CAMDZX010000159.1 GCA_945910925.1 uncultured bacterium
TCTTGAAAATAAAACTGTTGGAAATGTTGTAACCGCAGCACAGGCTGTAAATACCTATTCTGCAAACGAATCTGCATATTCTGCGCCTTACACATCCTTAATTAATACTTCCGCTTAAAATGTTTTTTGTTGTAAAGATTTCTTTCTTATAAAACTTTACACCCTTTTTGTTTATGCTAGAATGTAGTAACAGAGGGGAATAAGGAGAAAGATTTTGAGTCAGCAGAATATGTTTGAAGACGGAAAAATAGTTCCGGTTAATATTAGAGAAGAGATGAAACGTTGTTATATAGATTATGCGATGAGTGTAATTGTAGGACGTGCGCTTCCTGATGTTCGTGACGGTTTAAAACCTGTTCACAGAAGAATTTTGTTTGCGATGAACGAATTGGGAATGACACCTGACAAGCCGTTTAAGAAATGTGCTCGTATTGTTGGTGAAGTTCTCGGTAAATATCACCCGCATGGTGATACTGCCGTATATGAAGCATTGGTTCGTATGGCTCAGGATTTCTCTACAAGATATTTAACGGTAGACGGACACGGTAACTTTGGTTCTGTCGATGGTGACGGGGCTGCGGCAATGAGGTATACGGAGGCTCGTATGCATAAAATTACAACCTCTATGCTTGCAGACATTGATAACGAAACTGTTGATTTTGTTCCAAACTTTGACGGTTCTTTACAAGAGCCTTCCGTACTTCCCGTAAGACTCCCTATGCTTTTATTGAACGGCGTTTCGGGTATTGCAGTAGGCATGGCTACGAACATTCCGCCTCACAATTTATGCGAAATTGTCGATGGTACTATTGCATTGATTGATAATCCTAATATCACGGTTGAAGGTTTGATGGAATATATTAAAGGACCTGATTTTCCTACGGCAGCAACAATTATCGGTTTAAACGATATCAAGCAGGCTTATGAAACAGGACGTGGTTCTATCAAGATGTCATCAGTCGCAACAATTGAAGAAATTGCAGGCGGTGGCGGGCGTCAGGCAAGAACTGCAATTATTGTTACGGAAATTCCGTATCAGGTAAATAAAGCAGTATTGATAGAAAAAATTGCCGATTTGGTTAAAGAACAAAAGATTACGGGCATCTCTGATTTAAGAGATGAATCTGACAGATCCGGCATGAGAATTGTTATAGAACTTAAACGTGATGCAAAACCTGAAGTCGTTAAGAATAATTTGTTTAAATATACTCAGCTTTCTACAACTTTCGGGGTTAATATGCTTGCACTTTGCGGGCAACAGCCGAGATTAATGAACCTGTACGAAGTATTAAGTGAATTTGTAGAACATAGGGTTGAAATTGTGACAAGAAGAACTATTTTCTTCCTTAAAAAAGCAAAAATCAGAGCGCATATATTGGCAGGCTTGTTGATTGCGTTGGGTTCATTGGATGAAGTTATTGAACTTATCAAAAAATCTAAAACAACCGATGATGCAAGAGTAGGTTTGATGAACAGGTTTGGCTTGGATGTTGATCAGGCAAATGCAATTCTTGAAATGCAATTAAGAAGATTGACAGGATTGGAACAAGATAAAATCAAAGCTGAATATGACGAATTACAAAAGAAGATTGCAGAATATGAAGACATTCTTGCAGACAGACAAAAAGTCTTGAATATAATAAAGGCTGAACTTCTTGAAGATAAAGAAAAATACGGCGATGACAGAAAAACTCAAATTCTGCCTGAACAAGGTGAGGTAACAATTGAAGATTTGACACCTAATACACCTATGGCAGTATTCATAACTCATCAAGGTTATTTAAAGAGAATAAGTCTTGATACTTTTGAACGTCAAAACAGAGCTACACGAGGCAAGAGCGGTATGAAAACAAAAGAAGATGATGATATCCAACACTTCTTTACCGCAATGATGCACGATAAGGTATTATTCTTCTCGTCAAAAGGTGTAGTATACAGTTTGAACGTATATGACTTCCCTGAAGGCGGTCGTCAGGCAAAAGGTTTACCGATAGTCAACGTTCTTCCTATCGAGCAGGATGAAAAGATTACGGCAGTTGTACCTGTAAGTAATTTCTCACACGATGCAAACCTTATTATGTTGACTCAAAAGGGTTATATCAAGAGAATTGAATTAGACAATTTCTCTAATATAAGAAGAAACGGTATTATTGCAATATCTCTTGAAGACGGCGACAGACTGAACTGGGTAAAACTTTCAACTCCGAAGGATGAAATAGTTATAGGTACGGCTTGCGGTATGGCAATAAGGTTCCCTATCGAAGATTTAAGACCTCTGGGCAGAAGTGCAAGAGGTGTAACTTCTATGAAACTGAGACCGGGCGATACAATTATAGGTTGTGATATTGTTCCTCAAGATTATGATGCAGACCTTTTGGTTGTAACCTCCGACGGTTTTGGAAAACGTACCAAATTATCTGAATTCAGAACTCAAAACAGAGGCGGTATCGGATTAATTGCAACTAAATTTAAGTCTACAATGTCAAGATTGGTTGCATTGACTATTGTTGAAGAATCTGATGAGGTTATGCTGGTCACTGCGAACGGTATAGTAACCCGATTGAAAGCAAGCTCTATTTCTCAACAAGGTCGTCCTGCAACGGGTGTTAGAGCGCAAAATCTGGTTGATAATGATACTGTTGTATCTGTTGATAAAATTGTTAATCCTTCAAAATCAGAAGGTGATGATGATGCAAGTGCATCCGCAGCATCCGATACTGAGGATAATGTATCTGATGACGGGTCAACACAAGGCACATTGTTATAATTTTTTAAGAGGATAGAGTAGAAATATGAATAGAAGATATAAAGAAAAGGAAGAATACACTTCTTTTCTTGAACACGTCAAAGAAGAAAGAAACGAATCTTCAAATTTTGCAAAATCGCTTTTGAGTTTTGTTCTCGGGATGTGTTGTGTTTTGGCATTTACATTATGGTTTGTACAACAAGACTCTCTTGTTAAAGTTGTTTTTGGCGAAGACTCTGCTATCACCGAATTGTTATTAGGTTGGGGCGATACTATTAAAAATCATGGACGTCGTTCTTTTAACCCTCTATCCTTCGGACGTGCAAAGAACATCCTTCTGCTTGGTGTAGATTCCAACGGAGAAGGTACTGACAAGTGGGAAGGAACAAGAACCGATACAATTATTGTAATGAATATTGACCCAAAAACTCATTCCGTAAATGCGATTTCAATCCCTCGTGACAGTAAAGTTTATATTGAAGGTCACGGATTAAACAAAATAAATTCTGCACATGCGTTTGGCGGTATAAGACTTTGTAAAAAGACTATTGAAGATACTCTCGGTATCAGAATTGATAAATATATAATGGTTCACGATGATGCGGTAAAAGATATTGTTGATGCGTTGGGCGGAGTACCTATATATGTTGAAAAACGCATGAATTACGATGATTATGCGGGAAAATTGCATATTCATTTAGATAAAGGGT
>CAMDZX010000160.1 GCA_945910925.1 uncultured bacterium
ACAACTTGAAGCAAGCCATTGATTTGGCACATTCTCTCGGGAAGAAAGCATATCTTACTCTGAATATTTTTGCATTCAACAGAGATATCAAAGCTCTGGAATCCTGCATGGACAGAATAAAAGAGTCTAATCCTGATGCGTTGATTATTTCGGATATCGGGATTATGCGTATTGCACAACGCTACATGCCGGAAACTCCTATTCATGTAAGCACACAAACAAACACACTTAATTATGAAGCTGTAAAGTTTTGGCAGGATTTGGGTGCAACACGTTCAATACTTGCCCGTGAACTTCCTATAAAAGATGTTGCGGAAATAAAAAAACATGTTCCGGATATGGAATTGGAGGTATTTATACATGGGGCTCAATGCGTTTCTTTTTCGGGACGATGTCTTTTGAGTGATTATATGACAAACGGGGAACGTGAAGCCAATCAAGGGAATTGTTGTCAACCTTGCAGATGGAGTTATAAACTTGTCGAAGAAACAAGACCTGGGCAATATTACGAGATAGAACAAACCGAACGCGGAACTCATATAATGAGTACAAAGGATTTGTGTTTGGTTAAGCATCTTAGAAAACTTATTGATGCAGGTGTGGACTCCTTAAAGGTTGAAGGTAGAACTAAGAGCTTGTATTATGTATCAGCCGTTGCAAAAGCGTACAGAGAGGCTATTGATTTAGTGTATGACAATCCTGATGCGGATTTAACTCCATATTACGAAGAACTGCTAAAGGTAGGGAATCGTGGTTATACAACAGGGTTCTATCTGGGCGATGGTGAATATCCGTCTGACGGGTACAGTTATAATATTTCCAAAGGACTTGCAGGTGCAGATTTCTTGTGTGAAGTTTGGGATAAAGATAATGAAACGTATAAGGTGAAGGTAAAAAATAAATTTTATCCGAATACGGATATTGAAGTGATTTCACCTTCCGAAAAATTTGTCACACAAGCAGTTGAAATTAAAAATAAAGATGGCGAATTGCTTGAATATGCAAATACTAATGATGAATTGTTTATCAAATTTCGTGATGAGATAGACGATTACAAATATGTAATAATACGAACTGTGGGAATAAAAAATAATGATAATTAAGCCGGATTATAATTTGAAATGTGTTTATGATATTGATTTGGAGTCTTTAAAAAACGACGGAATAAAGGTCATAATGTTTGACTTAGATAGTACAATCATGATTTCTAAATCCGGCGAATACAGACCTGAAACATTGGAATGGCTGGAAGAAGTAAAGCAAAATTTTGCGATTGCAGTTATATCTAACAATAAGAATGAGGATTATATAAATAAAGTTGCAGCGGCTTCCGATTTCCCTGTTATCGGTCACGCATCAAAACCAAATCCTAAAAAGATGAAATTATTCTTGGATGATATGGGATTTTCTCCAAAAGAAGCCGTTATGGTCGGCGATAGACCGCTTACGGATATTGTTGCAGGTAAACTTTTGGGTTGTAAAACTATTCTTGTTGATTCTATCAATGCAGAGAATGAAAACCTTCCTACACGTTTTGTTCGTCGTTTGGAACGTTCTGTTATCAGATAATTAATTCAGGTGCTATTTATGGATGAGTTTAGTTTAAAGAAGAATACTGCAAAACTTTCGTTATTTTCAAATATAATGCTGATTCTCGTAAAACTCGCAGCGGGTATTGTTTCAAATTCTTTTGGGATAATTTCGGAAGCGATACATTCGGGAACAGATTGTTTTGCATCGTTTATTGCCTATTTTGCGGTGAAAAAATCATCAGAATCACCTGATAAAAAGCATCAGTTCGGACACGGAAAGTATGAAGATTTTTCTGGGTTGATTGAAGGTACATTAATAATTCTTGCTGCAATGTATATTTTGGTTGAAGCGGGACGCAAAATGATTACGGGGAATCATATAGTTGCAAATCCTGATATCGCAACAGTTGTGATGTTTTTCTCGGTTGTTGTAAATATTATAGTTAGTACAATTTTATTCAAAGTTGCCAAGAAAACAGGTTCTATTGCACTTTATGCGGATGGTGAGCATTTGAGGACAGATATTTATACCTCATTGGGAGTTGCATTAGGTATGTTGGCAATAAAAATGACAGGAATGTATATACTGGATTCAATGATAGCTTTTGTTGTGGCGATTATAATTTTTCATGCCGGCATGAAAATTTGTCGAAAGGCTCTCGGGAACCTGCTTGATGAAGGTCTTCCCGAAAAAGATATTTGTTTGATAAGAAGAATAGTCAAAAGTTTTAAGCGTGAAGGGATACAAGAGGCGTGTATTATTAAAACAAGAACTTCGGGTCCTTGTAAAAATATAGAACTGACGATTTATGCCAAGCCTACAATGACTGTTCAAGAGAGCCATAGAATATGTAACGAGATTGAAAATAAGATAAAAAAAGGCTTAGGTAGAGCTGAAACACTAATTCACATTGAACCCGAATGTAACGTGAGAATTTAAATCATTATTCAGTTTTATAATCTGGAGGATTTTAAACGTATTTGGTTTTATTTGAGCGGATAGTTTTAATAAAGACTTATTATTGATTTGCAAATCCGATTTATACAATATTTTAATAAGTTTTTTGCATATTAAATACGAAATAATTGATATTTAAAAGTCGTTAAGCCATATTACTTAAGGGAAAGTGTTTAGTTTTATTGGGGTTTGTTGCCTCTTCCCATGTCTAAAGAAATGTTATTGTAAAAATATTCTTTTTTCCTTTGCTCTCTGCGTTTCCTGTAAATTATAAAGTAAAATAAGAAATATGTAAACACAAGGATGTTGAAAAGTTATTTCAAATGTATTAAAATGTAGTTACAAATAAATACAATTAAGGAGGCTATTTATGTCAAAAACAATCCAATTAAGAGTAGATGATTTTTTGAAATCTGCCGCTGATGATTTGTTTACCAGTCTTGGACTGGATACTTCTACGGCAATTAGAATTTTTTTAACAATGGCTGTTGAAACAGGAGGACTTCCTTTTGAAGTAAAAATCCCAAATGCTTCACTAAAACAGGCAATGGATGATGTTTTAAACAAACGAAATTTAAGTAAACCTTATACAAATGCAAAAGAGGCTATTAATGCAATGTTAGAGGATGAATAGTGTACACTTTAGTATTTACAGCTCGAATGAAAAGAGATTTAAAATTGATGAGGAAACGAGGCAAAGATATTTCTAAACTTGAAACCGTTTTGGACATCTTATTGTCAGGAAACGAATTACCTGACAAATATAAAGACCACCAATTAAAAGGGGATATGCAAGAATTTAGAGAGTGCCACATTGAACCTGACTGGTTACTGGTGTACAGAAAGGAAGATAAAGAACTTATTCTATATGCGACCGCAACAGGAACGCATGCTGACCTTTTCAATTTGTAATTCTATTATTTA
>CAMDZX010000161.1 GCA_945910925.1 uncultured bacterium
AGCAATAAACGAGGATAAGGTATATCCTGCAGCAAGTATTATAAAAATACCTGTCCTAGTGCAGCTATTCAAATCTATTGAAGCAAATCAAGTTTCTATATATGATGAGATGATTTTGACTCACTATTATAGAGCATCGGGTTCTGGAGATATGCAGTATGCACAAGAAGGTAGAAAATATACACTCGATGAGCTTGCTCGTGTAATGATACAAAATTCTGATAATTCTGCAACAAACATGCTTATGGCAAAAGTTGGCGGCATGGATGACGTTAATACAGGTATAAGGTCTTGGGGTCTAAAAAACACTCGTGTTAACACTTGGCTCCCTGATTTAACAGGAACAAATACAACAACAGCGTATGACATGGCTAAAATCTTGTATAATCTTGAAAATTCGTCATTCTTAAACATTAATTCAAGAGAAGATATCATAAAATATATGAGTAAAGTCAAAAACAACAGACTCATTCAAGCAGGTCTTCCTGAGGGCGTACCTTTCGCACACAAAACCGGCGATATCGGGACTATGCTTGGCGATGCAGGAATTGTTTATATGCCGTCAGGTCAACATTATATTGTTGTTATACTTGCAAAACGTCCGCACAACGATGCTGCAGGGGTGAATTTCATAAAATCCGCTTCATCTCTGATTTATGCAAAAATGCAATCGGTTAAGTAAACATTCGCTCCTCTACCAGTCCGCATATAATATGACCAATCATTATTTGTGACTCTTGAATATTTGGCGTATATTCGGAAGGAATTTTAATTAAGTACTGACATGTATTGTCAAGCGGGCATTTATGGTTGCCTATTAATCCTACTGTTACAATTCCAAGTTCATTTGCAGTATCAACCGCTTTAACAATATTGGTTGAATGCCCCGATGTAGATATTGCAATAAACACATCTCCCTTTTGCCCGTTTGCTTTAATTTGTCTTGCAAAAGACTCATCATATCCGTAATCGTTACTTATTGCCGTCAACAATGGAGAATTTGTATTAAGTTCAATTGCCGCAAGAGGTGCTCTGTCAAAATTAAATTTTGAAACCAGTTCCCCTGCTATATGCTGAGCATCTCCGGCAGAACCGCCGTTACCTGCGGTTAAAACCTTATTACCGTTTTTGTACGCTTCTACAATAACATTTGCAACTTCATCAATTTTAGCAATTAATTCATCATTATTTAAAATTGATTGCTTTGTTTTAATACTGTTTTCTATATAAGTTTTTATATCCATTGCACACCACTCAAACTCTAACTCTCAAAAGTTTAACATAAAAATATTTTTATTAATATTATATATCAGATATATACGATTTTAAAATAAGTACACAATTAATTAAATTTTGTCAATTTTCATAGAGAAAAAAACTTTATATAAATATGGGAATTAAGGAATTAATAATAAGTTTAATTATATATCAATCAACATATATAGTTCCTGCAACAGTTGCAATAACGAACTAGCATAAAAGGTTCTTTTTATACTCTCTTTTAATATCCTCGTGTTTATTTAATGTTGCCGTACAAGTTTATGGCAACTTTTTCTTTTGTAGCAATGATATCTATACGTTAATATCCGTATCTTTGAGAATATCCCGAATTATTTGAATAATTTTGTTTGTACAAACCATAATTACGATATTGTGTATTAGGGTTAGCAACATTTATGCCGTAATATTTTGCCTGCTGTTCAGAATATACATAAGGGACATTGTTACGTGTTGTTCGCCTATAATTATAGGGATTACTGTTATAATAACGTGCCATATTTACAGCACCCGGATTGGCTCCCGTAAACGAGAAGGCAAAAGCATTTTGTATATTTAGAAATAATACTGCTATAACAATATATATCTTCATAAAATCCCCTAAATAAACTTTTAATTTTTGTATCAATTCATTTGTATTATATCACGATTTAAAGTACGATATCATTATCAAGTTGACTAATTAAGAAGGAGCTTCCAATGAAAAAGATACTTATAATGTTTTTAGCAATGTTTATTGCGTCTTCAATACCTGCTTTTGCGTTTTATTCTGATATGCAGGAAACTCATTGGGCTTATAAACAAATAAAACAACTCTCGGAAAAAAGTGTTGTTGTCGGTTATCCTGACGGCACATTTAAGCCGGATGAAAATGTTACAAGAGCTGAGTTTGCATCTATGGCTATAAAAGCACTCGGACAAGAACATACAACAGTTGCGCAGCCTGTATTATTCACAGATATAGATAATGATTTTTGGGCATATGACGCAATTCAAAAAGCTATATACTTTGATTTAATTTCCAACCCTGAGCATGGCGGGCATTTCAGACCTTATGATTCGGTTTCAAGAGCAGAAGCCTTATCAATAGCGGTAAATGCACTTACAACAGAACAAATAAGCGAACAAAAAGCAAAATATGTTCTTTCAAAGGTTTATAAAGATTCGGCAAATATTCCAAATTGGTTTATTATTCCTGCAGGAAAAGCTGAAATCTTAGGTATGGTAGTATGCGCACCCGATAAAACAGGGATTATGGATGCTGATCGCCCTGCAACAAGAGCAGAAGTAACTGCAATTTTATATAACATGATGGAGCAGGCAAAACTTAACCCGAACGCAAAACTGGCTGAGGCTATGCGTAAAAAAACAGGTGAAGGTTATGTTATAGAAAATGCTTATGTACAAGGTGCAGTAGGAACAATACCTGCAGGCTCAATTGTTCCAATAAAAGTTGCAACCGTACTCGGAACTCAAATATCAAATAACGGCGACCCTTTCATCGCCAAAACTCCTCAGAATTTTATTACAAAAGATAAATATATTCTTTTATACAAAGGTACTGATGTAAAAGGTCAGGTTTGTCAGGTAAAACCGGGTAAACTATTTGTTCGTAACGGGGTTTTGACATTATCAACAGATACATTGGTTACACCGAATGACCAAGCAGTTATTGAACACGGGACTGCTGATGTAACGGTTAAGAAAACTAAATTTATGGAATGGATAAGGAAAATCTTCAAAGGCGAAAAAATAATGCTCCTTCCTGACGGTACAGTATATGTTAAATTGCTTGATACTATAAAAGTTGATTTAACTAACGGCTGGATATTTGAATAATAAAAAAGATTATTAATATCACACAAAAAAAACTCCTCGTCTTTGGCGGGGAGTAAAATTTTGAATTAGGAAGGGAATTAGGGTTTTTGTCTCTCTTTTTAAACGGTAATTCTTTTGTCTACTTAACGTTTAATTTTTACATCTTACATATATATAAAGTATATATAAAGTGTCCAATTTCACGACTTAATAAATTTGTTAC
>CAMDZX010000162.1 GCA_945910925.1 uncultured bacterium
TTGCATCAATTCGTGCAATACACCTGCCGTAACAGAAGGACGTTTTGTCAGAATGATTGCGCATTGATTGGTTAAAGTAATCTTATCAATTTTACCCGAAGATTTTTGAGGTGTAGCTTCTTCCTCCTCTTGGATATCAATATCTTCATCCTCATTTTTAGGTGAAGATGTTTCTTTTGAAAGATTATCTTCTTCAAGTTCCGCGGTATTATCTAATTTAACCTCTACATCAGGAATAATTGATTTTAATGTTGTTATGAATATATCAAGTTTTTCTTGTGTAATAGGAAGTGTCGGAACTACGTCAAGAAGTCCTTCGATTAATTGCTCCATTTCTTCTTCATCATCATTTTTTTGCATCAATGATGTTAAAGCACCTGTATTCAGAGATAAAAATTCATCCGTGAGCATGCAGTTGATATTTATTCCGTTTCTTTCCAATTTACACGGCATATAAAGAAGTGGTGTAAGAAACTCGTTTTTCTTTCTGCTTTTGGAGTTCCCGCCGATAAGGAATAAATATCCGTAAATCAGATACTTTTCTTTTTGATTCAATTCGCTTTGAATCATTAGTTCTGTAAGTTTACTGTCGCTACCGTCAAATTTTTGGTATTCAATATTTGTAGTAAAAAGCTTGTCTTCTTCTTTTAGAAAAATCCACTTATTATCCTTGTCGGACTTTAAGTTTCTGAAAGTAGAGCTTTTAACTTCTTCTCTTACGCAATCATGAAGGTATAATGATAATTTCTTAACAAAACTGTTATTAAATGCAGAATTAATCGCACGGGTAGCTTCTTGTAACATACGTTCTCCTATTTAAAAAGATTATATCATGATAACAAAGAATATGCTAATAAACTAGCAAATTTTAAATTTAGGTGATTTTAATGAATATGATGAACGTTGCGCTTAATCATCAAAATAATCTACAATCATTTACATCTCCAAATTTCAAAGGTAGAGTATCTGCTGAGATTGTACAAATCGGACAAAAAGAGAAACTCCTGATACACGAAACTGCTTTTTTTAGAGAATATAAATCGATGAAAAAATCTATCGATTATTTAAAACAAAGTTTCCCAGATGAAAAACAACCATTAATTCTAGTTGGCGCATGCTCGAGTGGAGAACAAGCTTTATCTATCAAAATGCTATTGAATGACCGGACTCCAAAAATATTGGGCTTTGATATCAGTCGCAAAGCTATTGATGAAGCAAATTCGCAAGTTTATAGAATTTATCAACCAATAAAAAACACTGATTTAAAAAAAATTAAGGAATGGAACGTTGCGGCATATGGTGATGAATTTTTAGCATTTGATAGACCTAATCAAAACTTATCTCCGGAGAAAAAACGGTTGAGAAAAGTATTTTACCAAACATTTGACGAAATAAAACGGACAACACCTAAAAATAATTTTTTTAAACGAATGTATGAAAACATAATAAGCAAAATTACAGGTGGAATAAGCCACAATATGAATGTAAAAATTTTTAGGATAAAAAAAACAATTGATTCCGGATGTGAATTTGTACAGGGAGACATTTTGCAACTTAATAAAATAGTTCCGGAAGGCAAAGCTCATATGATAACTTTTTCAAATGCATTATATCATCTGGTAACAGAAAATGCAGGTTTTTGCGGTGTGCGAAAACAAATTCCTCTAAGAAGTATGTTAGAAATATTTGAAAGGATTGCGAAACAAACAAATAAAGCACTTGTAAAAAAAGGATTATTTGTATTTGGAGAAAGAGAAGATAAACAAATGACAAACATAAAACTATTTTGTGAAATTCTAAAAGAAAATGGATTCAGGGAAGTAATTAATCCGAATAAACGATATTGTAATATTTGGCAAAAATATAAAGATATTGATTAAAGATAAGTAAGTAAAAATCTAACATAATATATCAATCATAAATATCCCCGAAATATCCTTCAATTGTCTAATATATACACTTTTTCTTTAAGTAAATTTATTAAACTTTGTAACATTATTCAACGGAATTAGTTCTAAGGTATTATATTTCATGCCCGTTTATGCTATATATTTGTATGTCAGATTGTGAAACTATATTACTGCAATCTTTTAAATAAACGGAGGCTATTAAAAATATGTCAGTAGGTCAATTTGTATTTATGTTACACAGCCACTTGCCTTATTACAGAAAAGCAGGTATGTGGCCATTTGGGGAAGAAAACCTATATGAATGTATGGCAGAAACATACGTTCCATTATTGAATGCTATTTCTGAATTATACGACGAGGGAATTAAAGCCAAATTAACTGTTGGCATAACTCCGATTCTTGCAGAACAGTTAAATGATGAACATCTTCAAAATGGTTTTGTAGAATATATAGATTCTAGAATCAAATCCGTAAGCGAGGATTTGGAAAGATATCCGGATCCAAAAGTTGCTCATTCTCAACACTTGAAATATCTTGCAAAATACTATTTTGATTTATGGAATAAATTAAGAGATGATTTCGTAAACAAATATGAAAAGGATTTAATCAAATATTTCAAAAAATATCAAGACCTTGGTTGTATAGAAATTACAACATCAGGAGCAACTCACGGGTTTTCACCGTTGCTTGCAACCGATAATAATTTGAATGCACAGTTCAAAGTAGGTTCGGATACGACAAAAAGGTTATTCGGAAAGAAAGCGTCAGGATGCTGGTTGCCTGAATGTGCATACAGACAAGGATACGAATATATTGGAAAAGACGGTCAAAAACATTGGAGACCGGCTATTGAAGTAACCCTTCAAAACAATGATATTAAGTACTTCTTCACCGAATCACACGTTATAGAAGGTGGTAATTCTATCGGTAATAGACGTGTAATCGGGGTTTACGGTAATATTGAATACATTCCGCTTCCTGAAAGAGAAGCAACAGGATATGATACATATTCTGCATACTGGTTACCTGATGCACAAGTTGCGGTTATGGGAAGAAACGACAGAGCAGGATACCAAGTTTGGTCTGCTGCTGACGGGTATCCTGGAGATGGATGCTTTAGAGAATTCCACAAAAAAGATGATAAATCAGGCATGCACTATTGGAGAATAACTTCACCTACTACGGATTTAGGCGATAAAATGTTGTATGACCCTGTACTTGCATTAAATAAAATTAATGAAAACTCAGACCACTACACTACATTGATTTATCATTTATTAAATGATTACAAGAAAGGTGCAGGTAAAGACGGACTTGTAATGGTATCATTTGATACCGAATTGTTCGGTCACTGGTGGTTTGAAGGTGTTGAATTTATTAAACAGGTTATTAAGAA
>CAMDZX010000163.1 GCA_945910925.1 uncultured bacterium
TTTCCGGCTTCATCATAATTACCTGAAATATGGTAAGCTAAACCCAGATTGAATTGGGTGTCATAACTTTTGGGGTTGATTTCTAAAGATTTTCTATAAGCATTTATTGCTTTTGCTAAATATTTTCTCTGTAACTCCCAGTTATCATTGGAGTATAAGGACTTCATTCTATAAGTTACCCCAATATTATAATAAGCAATTGCTCGATTCGCTTTGTAACTTACACGATTGTTAAATACGTACGGTATTTCTAACAGATAACGTTTTGTTTTTAAAATTTTGTTGTATTGATTTAGAGCCGAATCAAAATCGCCAAGTTTTTCTGTTGCAATAATTCCGTAATTCATTCTTGCAATCATCATTCTAGGATTGTATTTAAAAGCTTGTGAATATGCATATAATGCAGAATAGTAGTCTTCGTATTCAACATAAATATTTCCTAAATTATACCAAGCTCCATAATGTTGGGGGTACAAATGAAGTCCTTTATTGTAAAAGGAAATAGCTTTTTGCATATTCATCTTTTGATAAGCTTTATCCCCTTTATAAACATAATACATGCCTTGAATTTTATCAGCTTGAGTTTTTACAAACTGTTGATTAAAATAAATGGCAACACAAATTGCAGCCAACACAAATAATGAAAATAATGCTGATAAAAACTTTTTCAAGATTCGGATATCCTTATAGTTTGTACATTTACATAATAAACAAGAATAACATTCTTCACATCAACTAAATAATGTAACATAACTTTACAAATATTACATGAAAAGCAATTCTGCAAAATAAAAATTGTTTATATAAGTAAGGTAGGTTAAAAGGTTAATTATATATTTGGAGGTTAGGTATGGACAGCAATGTAAATGCACTAAATGGCGTTAATGCTTCAGGTACGTTTCAGTATAACCCATACGCAGTATCAGATTTTGATGATTTAGACATTGATTACAGTATGTATCCAATGGGTATGAATGGTAGTATTTTCAGTGGCTATGGCGGATTTGCAACCCCAATGGCATCTCCTATGATGGGTATGGGTGGATATAGCAATCAAGATTATTTTAACAACATGAAAGAATATCAAAAATTCAACATTGACTATAATGTTGACCAACAAAAAATGCAGCGAAATGCAGATTTGAGAATCAATGCATCTGTTGAAGGTGTTCAAGGTGCGGCTGCAAATTTAAAAGATAAGATTTTACAAAATGAACAAGACCAAATTCAAGAAGCATATAAAGCTTATGTAGATAGTGTTCGAGCAGCTTACGGTGATGGAACTGAGCAAGAAGTTCAAAGCCGAGCAAAAAGTTTATATGCACAGATGAATGGAGGAAAAACACTTGTACAAGATTTACGAGATAATTCTCACGGCTCATTCACACAGGGCTTGTTACAAACCTTAACTCTAGGTGCATATTGTAGACACTCTTCAGAAGACAACATCTCAAAAATTACCGGTCAACCTGTAGGTTCAGGAGAAAAGACAAGTCAAAACTTCGGTAGAGTTGCTGGTTCAGGAATATTTGGCGGTATTGCATACGGACTTGCAAAAGCAGCAAAATTTAAAAAAGCCGGAATTATCGGACTCGCAGCAGGCGCAATCGCAGCAACAATGTCATTTATCACAGGCAAAGTTACTGCTTAACAGAAAATTTCCTAAATATAATTATTCCTTTATACAAACCAAACGGGCGGATAGTTTTCCGTCCGTTTCTTTATTGAACTTGGATATTTTTATTTCTTTTATAGCTCTCAAAAATTATATTTCGGGCATTTAAGGCTTCTTCTTTTGTTGTTGGCTCTATTTCTTTTAGTGGGTAATCAATGCCGAGATTTTCGTATTTAGGAATAGCCATATCGTGATATGGTAAAACATCAAGAGCTTTTATATTATTTAATTTAGCCAAAAATTCTCCGAGTTGTTCAAGATATTTTTTATCATAAGTTATGCTTTTCACAACCACGTGTCTTATCCATATTGGAATTTGTTTATCTGATAAATATTTGGCAAATTCTAATATGTTTTTGTTTGACATTCCCGTAAGTTTTTTATGTTCTTCATCGTTAATGTGTTTTATATCAAGTAAAACTAAATCGGTATATTTTAAAAGCGCATCAATTTTGTTCGTATTATTCGGGTTGAAAAGAATTCCGGAGGTATCAAGTGCTGTGTGAATATTTTTTTCTTTTGCTTGTTTGAATAATTCTGTAACAAATTCAATTTGAAGAAGTGGTTCTCCTCCGGTTACGGTTATTCCACCACTTTTGACAAATTCTTTAATTCCATCATACTTTTCAAGTATTTCGTCAACGGACATCTTTTTATTTGTTTCAGTAGACCAACTATCAGGATTGTGGCAATATTTACACCTCAATGGACAACCTTGCATAAAAACTACAAAGCGAATTCCAGGACCATCAACGGTTCCACAACTTTCTATGGAGTGAATATTCCCATAAATACCTTTATTCATAATTATATTTTATATAATCATGTTAGGTTTTGCAAATATTATTAACTCCTTTTCGAAATAGTTTTATTACTCCATAGGTTCCAAGAGCTAAAAGTCCGACACCAAAAGCAACTCTTCCTTTATTTTCTTTCATTCCTTTTAATCCAAATTTTTTTAATCCTGTAATTGTTGCGCTAAATCTGTTGTCATAAACTTTGACTTTATTTTTCGTTTTTAGTGCAATATCATCACTATCCGGAATGAAATTTTTATAGAAATATGAGTCTGTACCTGCGATGCAGAATTTTTTAGACTTGCTTGGTAAAAAGATATTTTTTGATAATTTACCAATGTTTTTTAGTCCTTCTTTTATATTTGTTGGTGCAACACATTTTTCTGCATTCAACAATTCAAGAGTTCGGTACATAACGTTTTGAGTTTTTCTGTAAATTGTACGCAGAGGTGGAGTTAACCATTTTTTATTTTTAACAATACTGTTGAATTTTGAATCTTTATGTAGTCCTGTAATATGGACATAATTTTCGGATTTGCTTTTACAACCGTTCAACATAAGGCTAAAATTTGCACCTTTTTGAGCATATCCATTTTTTCCGCCGAATTTTGGATCTAAAAAGTTTCCAGATTTTTTAATTAAATCTGCATTTGATTTACTTGTTGTATGATATTCAATTCTAAGTCCCAGTGCTCGAGGTAATCCGTGTTTTACTCCTTGATACCCGAGGTATGTACCACCCGCAAGTTGGGCTGCTCCAACTAAATTGTTTTTATCCAAAATTCTTTTCCCTTGATATTTATATAAAAACATTT
>CAMDZX010000164.1 GCA_945910925.1 uncultured bacterium
TTAAAACAATTATCTTAATTTATACTTATATGCCTATAATTTGTCAAATTAAAAGTGACAAGGAGTTTGAGAAAAATTGCCAACAATTTTGAGAAAAATTAGCGTGTTAGTTTACCAAAAAAATCAAACCATCTGTAAATTGAAATCAAACCATGTGTTCTTTTACAATTTGTTTATTTTTAGCAATTTCGTGTTTTAGTTCTGCAAGGAATTCGTTGCGATACAGGAATCCGAGATGAGAACCGTTATTCAGCAGTACAAGATTATTTCCTGCATATTCTTTTAATTGTGCAAGTTGTTTTTTGTTTACAAGGTAATCATCTATTGTATGGTATATTTTGTAGTTATTATTGTCCTTTAGGTAATCAGCAATAGAATACAAGCTCGTTTCAAAGGTCAAATCATTTATGGCAGTATTTTCGTCTTGTACAAGGTATTTTTCGGCATAGGTTTGATAGTTCATATTATTAACAGTTTTATAAATATCTGATTTTTTATTTTTTGAGGTATTTTCGAGTGTGAATATTAAATCTGAAAGTTTTTGGTGCAGAATAAAACCTGTAATAAGTTTTGCTTCATCATCGTTAAAAGGCAGAATTTCAGAGATTTTGTGACCTTTATCTTTCAGATTGGTCATTTGAATAATTTTTGATGCGGTAACCGCGACTCTTTCTTTTAAATTATCAGGATTTTTTTGCCATTCCGAAGTGTTTTTATCAATCTGTTTCATTGCATATGTAAGTTCTATCGGTGGGTTGATTGATATATATTTATCTATATTGAGAGTGTTATTTTCTGCTTCTTTATCCCCAATAAAAAGTGCTGTCATTGCACCGAATGAAGTTCCGATTAGGGTTTTCTCTCTAAAGTTACATTGATGTTTTGTTTTCAAGTCTTCAAGAATTTTTCCAGTTACAAGTCTCAGATAATCTGCATCTCTTGATGGCAAACCCGGTTTATATGTGTCAGGCATGCTTTTTACAAATTCCCATTGAAAATGGCTTCCTTGAATAATTGCAGAGTATCCTTCATCATAGAATATTTTTGCGATAACTGCGGAATGATGGGAGCTGATACCTTCACCAATTGACGGATAAATTATTACTACGGGTGCGGTTTTATCTTTTTGAAGAATATATTTATATTTGTAGTTTTCTTTTGTTTTATCAACATTTACTGATGCGGTTTTAAGTCGGTTATAAAAACATCTGTTCCAGATAGAAAATTCACTCCATATGGATTTATCCACATCGGGCTGTTCAAATAGTGCCGTTCGCATTGCATCGATTACAGGGTTTTGCGGGTTATAATTATCAAGATTTATATCACTTTTTAGTGTTGTTGTATAATTAATTCTCTTATTCGGCGGGTCTTTTATTGTAAACGGGTCTGTAAAATTAGGAGTATTTTTTATCCCATCGTTTTGAGGTTCTTTGTTTTCTTTAGTTTTGTCATTAATATCCGAATTTGTAGTATTTTCTTGATTGTTTTCATCGGTATAAATCGGAGGTTCTATATCCTCTGTTCGTTGAGCAAGTTTTATTGATGTATTAAGGATTTCTTTTCTGTCTAAATTCATTGTTTTTATATATCGTTCAATTCCGTAAAATTTTTTTGCAATATCATAAGGGTCGGCAAAAGTTGTTTCAAGCATTTCGGCTACCGGCTGCATATAGTATGAGTTATTGATACTAAATCCCAGTTTTACAAGTACAACAATCGGTGTACCGATATAATTTGAGGGATTAAGCGCATTGTCCAAAAGAGAACCTATCATTCCTCTTGGTGATGTTGACACAAGATATGGCATAACAAGATATGGACCTTGTTTAATTTTGCATTTTGCAAGAGCGTCGTCCATACATTTGTCACGCATTTCTATTTTCAAAAACCTTTCTGCGGGGTCAAACATTCCGCCGAGTCCTATTGTTGTGTTTGTCAGAAATCTGACAGTTTCGTTTTTGGTTGTTTTAAAATCTCTTTGTATAACGCTGCTTAACAATCGTTTCGGGTATTGCAGGTTAGTATAAACATATTGAATCCTTTCCATTCCGTATTTCGGCATAACTGATGCCCAAATTATATGGATAGGACGCAGGGTGTACTTGTTTAATCGCATGTTTAGATTAAACATTTTACGATTAAAGTTTTCAAACTTGTCTTCTCCAAGAAATTCGTACCCAAAATCAGGATATTTTATTGTTTCGTTTGATATATTGTTCTCTTTTACAGTAACATTTATATCTGCTGCAAAAGAGCAGGATGTAATATTAAAAACAAGAGATATAAACAGTGTAAAAATTGTAAGTTTTTTATTCATATAAAACCTCTAACGCTAAACCGATATGTGGTATTATTCTATTTGCATCAGAAAAAAAAATAATTACACATAAGAGTAATAAGTTAATTACCCTCTTATTTACCTTCTCAGCTGACAGAGATTATTGTTAAAAAAAGAGGATGACTAGAAAGTCATCCTCCTATTGTTAATCAAAGTTTAAACTTTAATTCTACGCCTTTACAAGCTCTTTCACTTCTCTGCGTTTTACTTTTCTTGTAGCGGTTCTCGGAAGCGGTTGATTTAATATCGAAATATTAATCGGACGTTTGTAAGGTGCCAACTGTTTTGACAGCAACTTAACTTCGTCTTTTATCACTTTTTCAAGCTCATCCCCCTGATACTGCGCCTTAATATGTTCGGCAGGAACAATTACCAGAGCGATATCTTCTGTGCCGTCTTTAGCCCCGCCTTCACGTTCCATACCAAATACACAGATTTCTGCAAATTTGTTGCTTTTTTCAAGAACGGCCTCGACTTCTTCAGGAAATACTTTTTTACCACCCGATAAAACAATCATATTTTTGAGTCGTCCCGTTATGTAAACATAACCGTTTCTAATATCAGCTTTATCTCCCGTATGGAACCAACCCTCAGAATCTATTGCATTTGCGGTTAATTCAGGTTGATTGTGGTATCCCTTCATAACAGAAGGACCTCTTAACAACAATTCTCCTGAGTCTTCATCAATTTTTGCTTCAAATCCCGGTAACGGTTTCCCGACGGATGCTAAATCTCTGTTCCAATCAAGATTCAGAGTTGCAACAGGGCTTGTTTCCGTTAAACCGTATCCTTCGTATACTTCAATACCGATTCTTCTAAAGAATTTAGCAGTCTCAAAATCGTACGGCGCACCACCTGACATACACGCTCTAAAACTTCCGCCAAAACAATCATGCAATC
>CAMDZX010000165.1 GCA_945910925.1 uncultured bacterium
AAGGAAAAGCAGATTATATCGCTCACAACATCTCAACTAATCAAATGTATTGTACATTTGAACAGATTAGCAAATTTAATAAGGCGAAAACATCATCTAATAATGGCTATAAAACAAATGATAAAGGTAATTATGTTGATAAAAATGATGCAGAAATTACTGAGGATAAGTTGGCAACCGATGGTGTCAAAGTAACGCTTACGCCGGCAGAAGTATTTGCAGAGGCAATGGGTTGGGCAGGTTCTGCTTCGCTACAAGCTCTATATGAAGAAATGTTGGAATGTGTAACTGCACATGGTGGAGATGCAACAAAAGCATTTATTGCAGTTGATGTTGATCCTGCTGAAACAGATACAAAGAAAGGTGCAGATTATAAACCTGATGCAGATGTGGCAAATCAATTCAACAATCCTGTATACCTGACAAATATGTTACAAGAAGGCTTTATCGTTCTTCACAAGATGACAGGTAACAACGTAACTGCTGCAGCAGAAGAAATTAATATCGCAACAGATACCGCACTTCAAGAAGTGTCAGACGAACTCGACCTTAAAAAGGCTGAAGCTCGTTACGAAGCCGATATGGCTAAAATTAACGCAAAAGATAAGAAATTCGATACAGATATCGCAGCTCTTGAACAAGAAAGAAACGCAATCAAGACAGAAATCGATACATTGAAAACAGTAGCAAAAGACAACGTAGAACGTACATTCAAGTTGTTCAGCTAACTGAGTTAGGAAGTGGTAGAGATAGGGTAAACAGTATAACTGTGCCTATCTCTCACCCGAACCCTTTCAAAAAGATTATCGGGTATGGTTGTTCTATGGAGCGTAAAACGATTTATAATTTTTCCGCCTGTATCACAAAATAAAAAACTCAAAGTATTCATTTAGAATGAGATTAAACAAAATTTAACAACAACGAAAAAAAATCACAAATTAAGTAAAAACAACAAATATGA
This sequence comes from uncultured bacterium, assembly GCA_945910925.1. GTDB lineage: Bacteria > Cyanobacteriota > Vampirovibrionia > Gastranaerophilales > Gastranaerophilaceae > UMGS1585. The sequence continues at coordinate 962 of CAMDZX010000165.1, forward strand.
AAAATTAATAACTAAAAAGATTTTATTAAAAAGTTGATTAGCGTGGATTCAATAATTGACTTTTGGAGGGCAAATTCCCAAAGCCCTTCGACGATGTAAAAATTCCTATAATTTCCTTTTTCTTATTCCTAATAATTAATTGCCGCAACCGTTTGGAAGCGGCTTTTTATTTTGTAGTGGGGGGGGAAATGAAAGGGGTAAATGAAGGGGTAAATGAAGGGGTAAATGAAGGGTAACCCAAAATATAAATATACTTTTGTAAATAAATCTTTGATAAATAGCAAAATTATTATTTTTTTGTTTTTTATAAACAGATATTTATGAAAGCAGAAGGTCATAAATGAGTATAACTTTATTTAACAAAAAGTATCAATCAAACAAAATTACCAATATAAAAAACGAAAATTCAAAGGGGCAAAATAATAATGAATCCCTATATAGAAGTGCTCGTTACGGTGCAAGTTTTGGTGCAGGTATCGGGCTTGGTGACGGATATCTTTCTTCTGTTTTGGTTAAGCGAGATATAAGAAATACAATGAATGGATTTAAAAATTTTACCTATGAACAAAAGAAACAAGCAATAAGAGGATTGCATAACCAAAACATGACAGTACGTCAGTATAAAGAATTTGCAAATAAAATTCTGAATATGTCTACTCCTAAAACAATGTTGAAACGTGCGTTATTGTATGGCAGTATAACCGCAGCAGCCGGTATGATATTAGATACATATAAAAAACTCAGAAAAAATAAAACTTAATTTAAATATTTTTTAGATGTTTTATTTTGATTTCCGGCTCTAAAACTATCGCAACCACATCAATACGAAACTTTTTATATTCGGGATGTTCGTTTAAGTAATTATATAATCCTGTTCTTATATTTTTATATTTTTGCGGAGTAATTGCTTCCAATGGACTGCCCAATTTCTCTGTTGTTCTGGTTTTTACCTCAACAGCAACAAGAGTTTTGTTTTTATCAACCGCAACGATATCGAGTTCGCAAACTCTTGAGAAATGTACGTTCCTGTCAATTATCGTATAACCGATTTTTTTTAGATATCCCGAGGCAATTTCCTCACCACGATTACCCGTTATTTTATTTGCCATACATAATCCTAAAACATCAATCTGAACAGTAAGAACCGTTTATTCAGTTTATCCGAGAACTTACGCAAATTATGAACAGTAACGGCTGTATCCTGCATTATACACTTAAGATTTTTGTCATCTTTGGTATTGTTCACTGTTTCCAGAGTAAGAGATACGTTGTATAACGCTTTATTTAAATTGTCTACCGTTGTTGCAAGTTTTGATTTTAATTTTTCATCCTTTGTCATACCGTTTACGGCTTGCGAAATTTCCGTAATATTTGACATTGTCGCATTCAAATCATTTGCAAACTGTTTGGCATCAACAGAACCAAGTATCGGAGCCAGTTTCTCGCATAAACTGTTTATTGATTTTGCTGTTGCCATCATTGTAGGTCTAAACTCAGGGTCTCCGATAATCTTATTGACGTTCCCTGATAATATACAGAACTCATCTGATACTTTATTAACCTGAACAATGACATTTTCTAAATCTGTTCTTGATTCATCAATTAATTTTTCAGTCTTAGCAAGGGTTGTGGTCGCTTGTGCCGTAAGCAGTTTAACATTATACATCGATTGCTTCAAATCCGTAATCAATGAATCATCAAGTAAATCGTTAATCTTTTTGTTTGTTTCCGTAAGCGATGCAGCAGCCTGATATTGCAAATCAAGAAAGTCCGCTATTCTCATAGGCTCAACAACCGTATACAAAGAGGTTTGATGAGGATAAGGAATTGACACATTATCCATAGGCTTTATTCTTAATCTGCTTCCGTTAGGAGTATTGACGATTTCACCAACCATAAACTCAGGCAATATTAACCCCGGAAGATTAATTGTATAATCCATTTTATACGAAAACGGTGTTTTTACGTACGGTTGCATAATCAAAGGTATCATTTTTGTAGACATTATTTGGCTTTTTCTGACAGAACCAACCGTATAGTATTTGTCATCAAGCTTCATTTCTACTTCGGCACCGTTATACAGACCTTCTCTTGAATAAACCGGAACATATACATTCTTTACTTTTGGCGGAGTAATCTCAAGGAATTGTTCACCAATAAGTCCCGATTGTTGTATTGAAAGCATTGACGCCTTAGGAATTTTGACATTCGGATCGGTAATAACAAATTTTAACAGAACATAACTTGATTCCCCATTTA
>CAMDZX010000166.1 GCA_945910925.1 uncultured bacterium
CCTCAAACCTGATAAAAAAATGCGAGATATATATAATCAAAGAGAAAACAACTTGTGTGTTGTGATTTATTCTCATAATAACGCAAGAACTGTTGAAAATTTGATTAAACAACTCAAAACACAAACATATCCGAGAAAGAATTATTCTTTGAATGTAATTCTTGATAATTGTACGGATGAGTCAGAAATTCTTTTTCAAGGAGATTTGGATGTCAATGTTCTGAATATCAAAAATGTTGATACCGTAGGGAAGGACCAAGCAATATCAATTATGACCGAGCGCCTGTCAACAGTTACAAATGTTGATGCCTATGTTTTTCTTGATGCAAAGTATTATGTTAATTCGGATTTTCTTATGAATATAAACACGGCTTTACAGAAAAATCATGTTGTTACGGGTGCGGTAAATCTTATTTGCAAGGATAATTTATCTCTGCTTGATAATATAAAATATAACTATAATCAGTACCGCAACAATTTTATTGAAAAATCGCGTGCAAAATTAGGGCTCAGTTCATTAATTAATTCGGATATCCTTGCTATTAAAAAACAGATTGTTGATGCTATCGGTTCCGTTAATTTTAAAAATATAAATGAAGAACTAAAATATACAATGCTACTGACAAGTCTTAATTGTAAATGTGTATTTGACACAAACATAAAGGTTTATTTGGATATAGAACATTATGATTTAAGAATACCTTCTTTAAGTAAAAGAGTTTCTATGTTTTTCAACGGGTTAAAACAAATAAGTTTAAAAAATAAATCACTTACGGAGTTGATATTTTCTCTGGTTGCTCCGAATGGTTTGACAGTAATTCTTGGCTATATAATTTTAGGATTGTATTCATATAAATATTATTTTATGGTTAGTCCGTATATTATTGCCGGCATGTTTGCAGCTCTGACTATAAGTTTTTGTGCAAGTTTATTGAATACAAGAATATTTTCTAAAGAGCATCTTTATCTTTTTGTGTATCCTTTATATTCGTTCTGCAGAGTAATATACAATCTTCCGCCGCTTAGATTGATACGTAATATATTGTTTGAAAAGGTTGAACCTAAGCATATTGAAAAATTAATGGTAAATGTGTTTGTATTTGACGGAAAAAGATATTATCCTTGCAAACTGGAGATAATTTCTGATAGCGGTTTGGTTAAAGTTGTATTTATAAACAAAAAGAAAAAATACACAACAAAAACACAACATATAAGAGTAATTGATGCAATAAATGAAATATCTTCAAAACTTGAAGAATATGGAATGACCCTTAGAATTTGTCAGCATTGCAAATATTTTGAATCCGAAATGAACGGTACAACAAATATGGTAAAAGGTTTTTGTAAATGTCAATTTTCTAACAGAACTCCAGGAGATATTCTTCCGACTGTACTGTGGAATTCTTGTGAAGCCTTTGAAAAAACAAATGTTGTAAGTCTTATGGATGCAATTAGTTCAGAAACAGGCAGAAGATAAATTGATAAAAAGTGCTTATATACATATACCGTTTTGTTTAAGCAAATGTAAGTACTGTTCGTTTGTGTCCTATACTGATATTAATCTAAAAACGGGGTATTTATATTCTCTCTTGAAAGAAATAACTGATTGTTATGAGGGTGATACCCTTGAAACTTTGTATTTTGGGGGCGGAACACCATCTTTGTACACTGCAGAGGAACTTGAAAAAATCTTGAAGAAATTCAATATTACAGGGCATACGGAAATTACTATTGAAGTCAATCCGGATTCTGCAATGAATTTAGAAAAATTGAGAGAAATAGGTTTTAACAGATTAAGTATCGGAGTTCAAACTTTTGATAATACGATACTTAAAGAAATAGGCAGACGACATAATTCGGAACAAGCAATCCAAACGGTAGAGAATGCTAAAAAGGCGGGATTTGATAATATTAGTATTGATTTAATATACGGATTACCTAATCAGACTTTAAGCGTTTTTAAAAACGATTTGAATGTGGCAAAATCATTACCGATACAGCATGTATCTTTATATGGGTTGAAAATTGATGAAGGATGTTATTATTACAACCATTTTCCCAAAAAACTTCCGGATGATGATGTTCAAGCTGATATGTATCTTTTGGCGGCAGAAGAACTGAAAGATTTTGAACATTACGAAATAAGTAATTGGGGTAAAATCCAATCAAAACATAATCTTAATTATTGGCAAGAGGGCGAATACTATGGATTTGGTGCTGCTGCACACGGATTTGTTGACGGAGTGAGGTATTCTAATTATAGAACCCTAAATGAATATATGGATAATCCGACAAAACATGAATACGGCAAATTTTTGACTGAACAAGAAAAACTTGAAGAAAGTATTTTTCTTGGTTTAAGGATTGCTCAGGGGATTGATGTTAAGAATATAAATAATAAATTTGGTATTGATTTTGATAAAAAATATAAAAAAATCATAGACAAATATACACAAACAGGGCATTTTATAAAAACAGAAAATGGTTACAGATTCTCTCTTGAAGGTTTTTTGTTAAGCAATATAATCCTTTCGGAATTTTTAAATTGATAATAATTTTAAAATAGATTATGCGTTAAAATATCTTGAACAAACGCGGATATCTACTTGTAAAAACATTATCTTTATTGTATTTTTAAGTGGTAAGTAAAATTATTACAGTATAAGAAGGAGGCTCAAATGGGCGAAAGAAAATTAGTCGGAACAGGAGAAATGTTCAAGAAAGCATTAGCCGGCGGATATGCTATCGGTGCTTACAATGTAAATAATATGGAAATTTTGCAAGGTATTGCAGAAGCTGCTGAAGAAACAAGATCACCAATCATTCTTCAAGTATCTGCAGGTGCAAGAAAATATGCTAACCAAACATATTTAATCAAATTGGTTGAAGCTGCATTAGCAACAACAACAGTGCCTATCGCATTGCACTTAGACCATGGTGCTGACTTTGAAATTTGTAAAGCTTGTATCGACGGTGGTTTCTCATCTGTTATGATTGACGGAAGCAGATTCTCATTTGAAGAAAACGTAGCTGTTACTAAGAAAGTTGTTGAATACGCTCACGAAAGAGGAGTTTCAGTTGAAGCTGAACTTGGTAAATTAGCAGGTGTAGAAGATGATGTTAATGTTGATGCAAAAGATGCTAAATACACTAACGTTAAAGAAGCTGTTGAATTTG
>CAMDZX010000167.1 GCA_945910925.1 uncultured bacterium
GGTAAATAATTAACTTATATTAAGCGGTGTAATCCTTTATTTAGTCAAGCAAATAGCCAGCTTTAAAAAGATACATACTATTGATTAAGCAATTTTTTTATAAGAAAATACTTTATATAAATGTATGATAATGTTGTAGGAATAATTTTATGCGTGTGCCGAGAATTAATGTTTCAACATCAATGAAAACTATAAAGAATACTGCAAAAAACGTTAGTTCAGAGATAAAAACAACAACAAGATATTATAAGACTAATGCACAACAAGGTTGGCAAAATGGGAAAAAATTGTCAAAAATTAGAAAGTATGGAAAAACAAAATCTTTTTTGACAGGTCTTAGAGGTTCTGTTGCAAAAACAAAAATTAGAAATCAAGATATTTTTCCTGCTGTATTAGCAGGACTGGGTACGATATCCCCACTACCGGGTGGTTCAATTGTCGGATATCAATTGGGCCGATTAATTAATAAATTATTTAAATTTGCTAAATAAACCCACCACCGATAAGATGTCCGTCATTAATGTCATAAAGTACGCATGCCTGCCCTTTTGAAACAGAATTAACAGGTTCAATGAATGAAACTGTTACATTATCGGATATTTGTATTTTTGCACATGTTGGCTGCATATTATAACGAATTTTAACCATTGCATTAAATTCTTTTTTATCAAATTTATATGAAAAATTAAAATTATCCAGAATTAATTCTTTTTGTTCAAGATGCTCTTTTGTACCTATGTAAACAATATTTTTATCCGCATCAATTCCTGTAACATACAAAGGTTGCGTTGCTGCGATACCTATTCCTTTTCGTTGACCTATTGTGTACTGAAAATATCCTTCGTGCTCTCCGATTTTTTTACCGTTTGCGACATTAATAAAATCACCTTTTTGAATTCGTATTTTACTTAATAAATATTTCTTTGTTGTCATAGGTTTTTGTATAAAACAAATATCCTGACTTTCTTTTGAAGATTTTGTCGGCAGATTATTTTTTATCGCAATCTCTCGTATTTCTGATTTTTCATAATTATATAGCGGAAATAATGTTCTTGCTAAGTGTTTTTGGTTAAGCAGGAACAAAAAATACAGTTGGTCTTTTTTTGTATCTTTTGCTGGGTATAATTTATAAATACCGTCATTTTTTTTTATATTTGCATAGTGTCCTGTTGCAATATAATCCGCACCTAATTCGTTGATTGCATAATCAAAAATTTGTCCCCATTTTATAAACTTATTACACATAATACAAGGATTTGGAGTATATCCCATTCTATACGAATTGTCAAAATAATCTATTACTTTATTTTTGAATTCTTTTGTTGCATCAACAGTATAGTGATTTATCCCTAAAAAATTCGCAACAGATTTGGCATTTTTGATAATTAAATCCGCAGCATTAGAGTTCGTCATTTTCCCCGTAACACCAACAACATCATATCCTTGTTGCTTTAGAAGATATGCGGTTACACTACTGTCCAGACCACCGCTTAAAGCTACCGCAACCCTTACCACTTAGTAACTCCTGAGACCTTTTTCTGTTAGCATATATTCTGATGAGATGTCATCGTTACCTTGATGAACTTGTGTTATCAATTCTTTTGATATTGCGCTTTGTAATATAGAATGATCCACTATAAGTGTAAAATTCTGCATTAATTTCGCATTAATATGTTTGAGGTTAAATGTATTCATATTCTCATTATGTGTAAGGTATTGTGCCGTAACAACCAAAAAATCCAACTTATCCAATGCCGATTTGCCTTCGACGTATTGTATAAATTTTTCATCTCTATCTATCGGAACATCTGTTGTTTGACTGTTTAATTCTGTATTTAAAATTTTATCAAAATTAGGTTCTTCTTTCGGCTCAGGGTTTTGTAACGAATTTATTGTCATTGGACGTACAGTACCTATATCAAGGCTCTGTGGAACAACATCTTCTTTAGTTACAAGCATTGATTGAGTTTCTGTCTGTGAAACGTGTTCAAATACAGCAGGTTGAATCTGTTCCTCAATATGTGGTTCGTTATTTATAACGGTCACTTGTTCATTATTATATTGAGGTTCATTTTTTATTTGTTCATTTTGGAAGTTATCAGATAATCGCTTTTTGTTATTTGCTTGTTGAATGAACAAATTCAATTGGCGCTCAACGAGATATTTATCCTCTGTTGATAGTTCAAGCTCTATTTTGCCTTTTTTTAAAATAATTGTATACATCTCTATCCGTTTTGTTGATTATCTTTAAGTAATTCATCTCTCCATTTGTTAAGTTGTTGTTCAACAAACTCAATATCATCAGATTTTAGTTCAATCTCAATATCACCTTTTTTCATTTTAAAAACATACTCGTGCATAATTTCTCCTTATCCTATAATCAGTCTACATTAAAACTATATTCTTGTAATAAATTTGTAAATTTATGTTAATTTTTTTTAATATTTCTATAAAAATGCGCAAAAAAAAACATGTTCATACATATAATACATTGTCGGTGCATTTATTATGTGTTAGTTAGGAGTGTATATGTCAGATAGTGCAAATATCGCGGGGGGTAGTGTTTTTAAATCGTTCGGGACATCGACTGATTTAAATAAGAGTGCAAAACAAACTAATCGGACTAATTCGGTTATGGATAAGAATAATACATACATAAGTTCAAAGCTTGAAAAAAGTATGCCTTACTTGGCAACCGGAGTTTCAGCGCTTGCAATAGGTGTATCAGGTGTTGCAATTGCAAAATCCTCAAAAAATTCAAAACAAGTTTTAAAAAAGCTAGAGAAGCTAGAATCTCAAATTCAATCAGGCGGAACTAATAACGTTTCACAAGATAGCTTAAAAAATACAACCGCATTTCTTGTAGGAATACTGGGAGCTGCAACCGGAGGTGCTGTTGCTACCCATTTTGACAACCACAAAGACACATTAAAAAATATTGGAATGACTGATGATGAAATAAAAAATAGTAAGATTAAGACCGAGAATGTGTTTAATGAAAGAGATGGCAAAATAGGACGCATAGAAAATACTGCAAACGACGCAATAAGGAGAGCTAATGAAGCAGAAGGGAAAGCAAGGGAAGCAGAAAATCATGCCAATGCGCTAGTAGATAAAGCAAATCAAG
>CAMDZX010000168.1 GCA_945910925.1 uncultured bacterium
TACTTAGTATTAATAATATCTTTTTCATTGTATTATCTACCTATAATTTTGTTCGTTTCTATAAAATTAGGTTTTGGCATCGGATTGGCTTGAGATTTGTCGTATCTGAGTTTTTCATCCTTATTCACAAACGGTGCATCACTCGGTTTTTTGATAACATCACGAATTTTTAAATTAGTCGGATATCTGTCAGAGAGCTCTCCCGGAGTAAGAGGCGATGTGTATTTGTAATAATCTGAAGCAAGTACGTAGTTGTCATTTTTTGAAACTAAGTTAAAAGCCAATCCCATACCCTCTTCAAAAAGATTTGTCAAAAGTTTTATAAATCCCATTCCTCCGATAACAATAACCAAAAATACCGCAAAAATCTTTGGTGCAGCAGCGATTGTTTGTTCTTGAACCTGTGTAACAGCCTGTATAATACCAACAACCAAACCGATTGCAGCTGCCGTTAATACACAAGGCATAGATATCGAAAGCATTGTCATAAAACCTTTTGCTAAATATTCTAATAAAACTTCCATTTATATAACCTCTTATATTTAACCTAATTTAACTCTTATTTATTTACCTTCATTTACCTCTCATTTACCCCTACCGCTAGTTGTAACTTTGTACAAGACCTTGAACAATTAATGCCCAGCCATCTACCGCAATAAATATCAACAGTTTAAACGGCAAAGAAATAATCGTTGGAGATAACATGAACATCCCCAGTGCTAACAGGATGTTTGCAACAATCAAGTCCAATACGATAAAAGGAACGAAAACGATAAACCCTATTTCAAATGCGGTTTTGAGTTCGCTCAAAATATAAGCGGGAGCTACTTCCCACATATTAATTTCTTCAGGTGATTTTGGAGGAGTTTTATGTGATAATTCGACAAAAAATGCCAAATCACTCTCCCGTGTTTGTTTCATCATGAACTCTTTCAGCGGTTTTGAGCCTTGCTCTATCGCAAGTACAATATTTTTTGAGGATTGATACGGTCCCGAGCCGTATTCATACATTTTTTGGAACACTCCACTCATTGTATAGAAGGTCAAAATCATACTCAGACCTATAATTACAATTGAAGGAGGCACTTGTTGTGTACCAAGCGCTGTTTTTAACATTGAAAATACTATTGTAAATCTCAAAAAACTTGTCATACAACAAAACATAAATGGCAGTAATGAAAATACAGACATTACTACAAGCATTTGTAAGACAGGATTCAGATCTTTTAAAAAGTCCATTTTTTCACCTTTCGGAAATAATCAAATTTTATACAATACCTTCTTCTAATTTTTTAACCAAACTTTTCATAACCGGTTGTTTTTTAGAGGAATATAGAATATCTTCATTCTTTATAAACTCGCTCAAATCAGCCGTTTGCCGGTTTCTCAATTCTTTGTGCAAATTATCGCCCAATTTTGAGATTAAAGTTGTTCTCTCCAAATCTCCTGCAATAAGAAACCTTTCACCGTTTGCATTTATAACATAAAGCGATTTTCTTGGAGATAAACTCAAAACATCTTCAACCTGCAAAGCATTTGATTTTTTCCCGCTAAAATTCACAAGGCTGAATTTTTTGTACACAAACAATGCAATTCCGATAACACTCAACATCGCAAGTACATATACCATAAAATGTGTTAAATACCCCATATTATCTCCCCCGTTTTATTTTTATAAATCATCCGCATCTATATCAAAGTCGTTATAGTCAAAATCTCCGCCTCCGGCTGCAGGTTGGGCTTGCGGCTGAGGCGTTTCTTCCGCAACTGCATTCGGGTCTTGAACAATTGATGGCTTCGGAGTTTCTTCCGTTTCGGCAGGAGAAGCATCAGCAACGCTCAAAGGCGCACCTGCCATAATATCTTCTGCGGTAACATTTGAGATTTTAACCCCGTAACGATCGTTTATTATTACAAGTTCACCTTTTGCAATAATTTTGTTTCCGACTTTTAGAGAAACTTTATTGTTATAAACTGAACTTATATCTACAACCAGTCCTTCTTGAATATCTTTTAATTCACCCAAAGAAACTTTTATTTTGTCAAATTCAGCACTCATTTCAACCTGGAGACTGTCCCACAGGTTTGCTATGTTTTGGCTGTTGTCCATTTCGTCACCTCCATTGTCATCGTATGGAATAATTAATTCTTCATTCGGATTAATATTAAATTTTTGCAGAATATTATCGCTTATAAGTGTCATTTCGTGCGAGTTACTGTTTTCAAATACTACAATATCACCAACTGCAATATGTTTAATGTCATTAACCGAAAACATCGTCGAGCCGACATAGATATTTACCTCCGAAAGTGCATCACTAAACACTCTTTCATCAATAGGTTTTTCAGGCTCTGCAAGAGTCAAAGGGTTAAGCATTTGTTTTGGAACGGAAATAACAAATCTTGCGCTCTCGTCAGAACTCATATTTCTTACAAAATAAGATATATTGATTTCCTCAGGATATTTTGTAAGATTTTCTTTATTTATATTGTCTGAAATCTTTTCGTACAAATAATCATTAAACGAAGTGATTATTTTGGCTTCAAGGTCGGATATTGATGATAAATCAAATTTTTTATTTGTTTTGCCGAGAATTTTATCGAGAATAACGGAAATTGCGGATTGTGAAATTCTTATAAAAATATCATTTCTCGGTCCGACTTGAACTTTAGTAACAAAAAAACTTTCGGAACGTGTAAGCACATTCATATTTTCGCTGATTGAAACCAGTTTGAACTCAAAACCTTTATCAAAGAAATCATCACTCGCTTCTTGAACAGGGGGCAAAAATGTATCGTTAAACCAACCAAATTGTCGGTATAACTCACTTGAAAAACTTGTTTTTATCGAATTATCTACGATTTTTTCCATTCCGCTACATTTCCCCACAAATATATTAATGTTTATGAATCAAGTTGTAATCAACCGTTTAATGTATTTGTTTGTAAAATTTATATCCATAATGTTCTGAACAGATAACCGGGATATTTATTATTTTATTATTGAATTTGCGGAGTGATTTTACGAAAGCAAAACACAAAGACACGCTTAACTCCGACAACCAAGCATGTTAGAAAAATCGTCATTCTTCAACTTGCCCATCCCCTACTTGTAAACTCTTATTAA
>CAMDZX010000169.1 GCA_945910925.1 uncultured bacterium
CAACGTTCAAAAGGTTATTCAACAAGAAAATCTCTTACCATAGATGTTATTGAAAAAATTTGTAAAATTATCAAGTCTAAAAATCCTGATTGTATTTGTTTTGTTGACAATTGTTATGGCGAATTTGTAGATACAAAAGAACCTATTGAAGTTGGTGCAGATTTGATTGGCGGTTCATTAATCAAAAATGCCGGAGGCGGGATTGTTGAAGCCGGTGGATATATTGCAGGTAAGGAGTTGTACGTTGAACGTGCTGCAACAAGATTAACCGCCCCAGGGATTGGTTCAGAAGGTGGTGCGATGTTTAATCAACACAGATTAATATTCCAAGGTTTATTTATGGCTCCATCTGTTGTATCTGAAGCCGTCAAAGGTGCAGTTCTGGCTGCAAAAATTTTTGACGAAATCGGTTATGATTCATCTCCTAAATATAATGAAAAAAGAACGGATATTATTCAAAATATAACCTTTGGTTCACCTGAACCTTTGGAACATTTTTGTAGAACAATTCAATCTTTATCTCCGGTAAATGGTTATGTTACACCAATACCTGAATATATTCCGGGTTATGAGGATAAAGTTATTATGGCAGGAGGTACGTTTATTGAGGGTTCAACTATTGAGCTTTCAGCCGATGGACCTATGAGAGCGCCTTATGTTGCGTATATGCAAGGCGGTTTAAATTATGCACATGTAAAAATTGCTTTGACTAAAATTTTGGATAGAGTTAAGTAATATAAATAAAAAATACTATAATGTAAAGATTTTAAATTCGTTGCTATTATTACCATAGAGGGTAATGATAGCAATTTTTTTTAGGGGGACTATTCTTTTTGTATTTTATATGTTAGAATATCATTGCACATTTTCAAGATGTGTACATGAGAAATTTAGTGTATAGAAGTTATTAGAGAAGAGAGGTAAATTATGTCATTACCAAATGTAGCGTATTTTTCAATGGAAATTGCTATGGATCAATCGTTAAGCACCTACTCTGGTGGTTTAGGATTTTTAGCAGGTTCACACATGCTATCAGCAGGATACTTGCAAATGCCAATGGTTGGTGTAACTATGTTGTGGTCTTATGGTTATTACGACCAAAGAATCGACCATTCAGGAAATGTAGAAGTTGCTTATATTAGAAAATATTACGACTTTTTGACAGATATTAATGTTCAAACAGAAGTTGAATGTTTCGGTGAAAAAGTTAAAGTTAAAGCATACAAAGTTGAACCTGAATTGTTCGGAACTTGTCCTGTTTACTTGTTAACAACTGATATTGAAGGTAACAGTGACTGGGCGAAGAGTATTTCATACAAATTGTATGACGGTAACGAAAAAATCAGAATTGCTCAAGAAACTATTCTTGGTGTTGCCGGTGTAAGAATTCTTCAACAAATTGGATACAATTTTGATGTTATCCACATGAATGAAGGTCATGCGCTTCCTGCGGCATTTGAATTATTAAGACAATACAAGGGTGATTTGGAAGAAGTTAAAAAACGTACAGTGTTTACAACTCACACACCTGTTGCTGCAGGTAACGAAGTTCACTGGGTTGATACATTGCTTGAAGGCGGTTTCTTCTCAGGAGCATCTCGTGAAACAGCGGTTAACTTAGGTGGAGAAAACTTCTCATTGACAGTTGCAGCTTTGAGAATGTCAAGAATTGCAAATGCTGTATCTCAATTGCACGGACTTGTTGCTAACAAGATGTGGGAATGGGTTGAAGGAAGATGTCCAATCAGAGCCATTACTAATGCGGTTAACTTGCAGTATTGGCAAGATAAGAGGGTTAAAGAAGCTCAGAATGATCCTGAACGATTGTTAGCTGTAAAACGTGAAATGAAATCAGAATTGTTCAAATATATTGCTAACGTAGCAGGTAAGAGATTTGACCCTGATGTATTAACAATTACATGGGCAAGAAGATTTGCTGATTACAAACGTGCTTGGTTAATCTTGATGGACAAAGATAGAATTGGTAAGTTATTAGATGAAAATAAAGTTCAAATTATTTTCGCTGGTAAATTCCACCCGGATGATGTTATGGGTAAAGAAATGTTCAATAAATTGTTGAACCGATCTCATACATTGAAAAATGTTGTAGTTCTTCCTGGGTATGAGTTGCAATTGTCAGGCATGTTGAAACGTGGTACTGATGTGTGGTTAAACACTCCACTTAGACCTTTTGAAGCTTCAGGTACTTCAGGCATGTCAGCAAATGCTAACGGAGCTATTCACTTGTCTATCTATGATGGTTGGACAGTTGAGGGTACATTCTCTGGAATTAACGGTTATGCTATCGAATATCCTGAAATTGATGATGAAATGTCATGGGAAGAAAGACATTGGAAAGATCATAAATGCTTGATGAGTATTATTGAAGATCAAATCATTCCAACTTACTATGAAAATAAGAAAGAATGGGCAAGATTAATGCGTCAAGCTATCAGAACCTCAGAAGCTTACTTCAATTCAGATAGAATGGTAATTGAATATTATAATAGATTATATAAACCAATTGCTCATGATGATGAATGTTCTGGTGGTAAAAAACAAGAAATGAATATTAAAGAAGCTCCAACATTTGATGCTTGGACATTCTCAAATATCAAATAACTTGTATAATAACTAAATAATCGAAAATGGTATCTGAATATTTCAGATACCATTTTTCTTTCTGTGTAGAGAGAGTAACAATTCTCATTTATAAAATTAAGTATAAAAGAATTGTGCGGTTCTTTTACCTTTTGAGAGGTGTGATAAGTCCTTTTGAGTGAACGAAGTTGCCGGAAATTCTTAGGCTTTTTATATCTTGAAAAGCCGTAACTGTAACTCCTCACTTTCATCAGCTCCTCTATTGTAACGAAATATTACAAGTTAAAAAATAAACACTTGAAATTAAATTTTTTTTTAGTTACTATATCAAATGTGCAGTGAGCACAGAGAACTTAAAAAATTTATTAAAACCAGATACTTAGAGTTTATTTTATCTAACAAACGAAAGTTTTTATAAAGGATTAAGAAAAATTAAAATTATCCCTTGACAAAAGAGATTGAGGTGATAATATAGAAAAGCCCCGA
>CAMDZX010000170.1 GCA_945910925.1 uncultured bacterium
GTTGAATATTTATATATGGATATCAGCCGTTTTAAAAATCTTTCGCAAAAGAAAATGAAATTTAGACAATACTACAAAAAAATGCTTGATATGTTTAATAATAATTTGGGATTTTACGTTGGATGTCTTATGTGGGCGGCGTATATAAAAACTCAACCTGAACAAGAAATTTTGAATAACAATTGTCTTGGTCAAGAATATAATAAAGAAGAAAATATTGCTGATACAGAATTTATGATTAAGTTCCTTGAACTTCTTCCAAAAGATGTGAAATATTTCTTGGGTCAAAATTACGAAATTAATCAAGCAGATATGAAAATTTTAGAACTTTATAAAGAATTTTTAATCTTAAATAAAGGTTTTGTAAATTCTAAAAACAATACAGACATTGTTCTTCCGAATGGTGTTAAAACCGAAGGGGCAGAAGGTTTTAAGGATAAAATTATGGAAGTAATAAAAAGTGAAGATTTGTCAAAATTATTAGAATATAGGGATTTGATATGTCAAATATAATTAACGTTGCAAGAGGTTTAGAAAAAGCCGATTTAGTAATTAAAAACGCAAATATCGTGAATGTTTTGTCAGAAGAAATTCACAAAGGCGATATCGCGATTTGTGATGGCGTGATTGCAGGGATTGGCGAGAATTATTCGGGCGAAAAAGAAATTGATATCAACGGTGCTTATGTAACACCTTCGTTTATTGATGGTCACGTGCATTTGGAAAGTACAATGATGTTGCCGAAAGAATTTGCAAAAACAGTTCTTCCTGCCGGTACAACGACAGTAATTATTGACCCACACGAAATTTCAAACGTATTGGGTTTGCACGGTATAAGTTTTATGCACGAGGCTGTAAAAGATTTGCCGATGAATGTTTATACAATGCTTCCTTCTTGCGTTCCTGCAACTCCTTTTGAAACATCAGGTTTCGATTTGAATAGTTATGATTTGTCTTTATTAATCGACAAACCTTGGGTGCTTGGTATTGCAGAGATGATGAATTTCCCCGGGGTTTTGAACCATGATAAAAATGTTATGGCAAAATTGGAACTCGCAAAATCAAGAGGTAAAAGAATTGACGGACACGCACCGTATTTGAGTGGCAAAGATTTGTGCGGATATATTGCAAGCGGCGTAAAATCTGATCATGAATGTACAACTCCTGAAGAGGCGATTGAAAAATTGCGTCTTGGTGTTTACGTGATGATTAGAGAAGGTACTGCGGCAAAAGATTTAGATGCTTTAATACCTGTTCTTAAAACTTCTAATACAAGAAAATGTATTTTTGTAACTGACGACAGACACCCTGCGGATTTAAAAGAACATATTAACGGAATGGTTAGACGTGTGGTTGAAGCAGGCGTTGACCCGATTAAAGCGGTTCAAGTTGCAAGTTTAAATACTGCTGAATATTTCGGCTTGAAAGACTTAGGTGCAATTGCCCCAGGGTATAAAGCGGATTTGCTTGTTCTTCCTGATTTGAAAACCTTTAAGCCTGATATTGTTTTAAAAGATGGTCAGGTTGTAGCTCAGGATGGTAAATTAGCGGTTGAAATTACTGAAAACGATGCGATTGCAACTCGTAACTCTGTAAATGTACGTTGGATTACGATGGACGATTTTAAAATTCAAACAGAAGGCGATGGAGTCAAGAAAGTTAGAGCTTTGGAAGTTATTCCTCATCAACTTATTACAAAATCTGTTATGTCTGATGTTAAAGTCGTTGACGGAAACGCGATAAGCAATGTTGAAACGGATACATTAAAAATTTGCGTAATTGAAAGACACAGAGCGACAGGTAATATCGGTAAAGGCTTTGTTAAGGGATTTAACTTAAAATGTGGTGCGATTGCCTCAACAGTAGCACACGATTCGCATAACATGATTGTAATCGGTACAAATGATTTTGACATGTACACGGCAGCGGTTGCATTGATTAAGTGCCAAGGCGGTAAGGTTGTAGTTAAAGATGGAGAAATTATTTCTCAATTACCGTTACCTATTGCCGGTTTGATGTCTGATAAAGAATTTGATTTTGTAGTAGAAAAATGCGATGAATTAAACAAGGCTGCTCATTCAATCGGATGCAAATTAGAAGACCCGTTTATGACGATGGGATTTTTATCATTGCCTGTAATTCCGGAATTAAAAATTACGGATAAGGGTGTTTTTGATACAAATAAATTTGATTTTGTTGATATTTTTGAAAAGGAAAAAATTAAAAAATAAATAATATATTGTATTCGGATTTTTATAAATTCTTAATATCAAAACTATTGACCAATTAAAAAAAATAATATAAAGTTAAAACATAAATTTAAGTGTAGAGGATACAATTATTAAGAAGAATGGAGGATTCGTATGGATTTTCAACACCAACCACTTAGTGGCACTAGCTACACAGATGCGGATATTAAAAGATTGATTACTGAATACAATGTTCAGTTTATTAAATTACAATTTGTAGACATCAACGGTCAAGTTAAAAATATGGCTGTTCCATCCGAACACATTGACAGGGTTCTTAATAACGAAATTATGTTGGATGGTTCTTCAATCAAAGGTTTCAGAAATATTGAAACATCAGATATGTTTTTCTATCCTGATAAAAACACTTTCCAAATTTTACCTTGGCAAGAACACGACGGCAAAAATTCCGCAAGATTGATTTGCGATATTCATAACGCTGACGGAACACCTTTTGAAGGCTGTCCAAGATGTAACTTGAAAAGACTTATGGCAGAAGCTAAAAAACTTGGTTTCTCTATGAATGTTGGGCCGGAAGCTGAATTTTTCTTGTTCGAAAAAGATGACGAAGGCAAAATCACAACAAAAACTCACGATAGAGCAGGCTACTATGATGTAGGGCCTGATGATTTGGGCGAAGCTGTTCGTTCTGATATCGTAAGCACATTGCAAGAAATGGATTTTGATATTGAGGCTTCTCATCACGAAGTAGCTGACGGTCAACACGAAGTAGACTTTAAATACTCAGATATTTTGACAACAGCCGATAAT
>CAMDZX010000171.1 GCA_945910925.1 uncultured bacterium
ACAAGGCTGAAACCGTGTTATAATAGTCTATATGATATGATATGATGTGATGGGGCGGGGCGAGGCAATTTAATATAAAAACTTTCCTTTATATAGGAGTAGGTAATAAACAAAACATTAAATTAGAAAGGAAGGTTTTTATGTCAATGATTTCAAATGTAGGACAAAGTGTTGTAAGAAATGGTGCAAAGGCTGCATGTAAATATTTTAAGCTTTCACCTACAACAACAAAAATGGTAAACGGTATTGCTGTTTCAACCAATCGTATTACAGGGACCCAAGTCGCTAAAGTTGGTGATTTTGGTAAGGTTATTACTTTAGGGGCAAGAGACAGATTAAGTAAATTATTGGGAGAAGGCACAAAAATCGTTTCTTATCCGAAAGGAGGTTATTTCGGTGATAAAAAAATAGGTCTTCCTGATTTAGGACTTTTGTTTTCACCGGAAGGCTTTGGTGAGTATTTAAAGATGTTGCGAGAATTAGCAAAAGTTAAATAATCAAAAAACAAATAGGTGTATAGTACAAATATAAATGAATAGGTAGGTAATTATGTCAGCAATTTTTACAAAAATGTATTCATCAATTAACAGTAAACCAATCAGCAGAAAAGAATATGTAGCAGAAGATGGTTCAAATGTAGTTGAAGAATCTTTTAAAGATGGTACTCAGGTAAGAAAAGATAAAGGCAGATTGGGTAATGTAGAAACCGAAAGTATTGAAATTCATTCCGATAAAATGTCAAAAGCAGCAGTTGTACGGACTGATTTAAGTACAGGTCAAAGAACTGAAACTTTCTTCCGTACCGTGCCTTCAGATGATGGTAATGGTTACGGAATGTGTAAAGAAGAACATAAATTTTTTGCCGACGGAAGAGAATTGATAACAACTACCGAATCAAGATATGACAAAAATGGTACACAATTACATTCAACTACGAACGAATGTCTGCGAAACCTTAATAATATGAATGCTCCTGCATTTTATCGTAATTATCAAGTTGCTGATGGCAAAGTTATAAATGAAAATAGTGGATATGCACCTGCAAATTCTTTTAACGCATAAGAAGTTTGTATATGTATCTATAGGTTAAATCGTAAGTGAAAGTAAAGGAGTTATTATGGTGAATTTTAAAGTTGCTACTACCGGTGTTGAAACTGCAGGACAGGCTCTGGTAAAAAAATTAGCCCCGAACTATGGACGAGTTATGGGAACAGTTGGAACTGCAGATATAAAAGGTTTAAAGTTTGCTGATTTTGCTAAGGCTGTTGAAGGTATTGACGGTGTGAAGATTAAGGAGTTGCCGAACGGTGGTAAGATTGTTAAATTGCAAAACTGTTGTAAATTGCAACAGGCGGATTTGCCTAAAAACGTTGTTGTAAAATTTAACAAAGAAGGTGATTGTTTAATGTTATCAGGTGCAGGACATGGTAAGAATCGTACAGATGGTTTTTCTCTAAGAACGCAGGAAGGTATAGATTCATTACTTGCTGCAGGGTGTAAAAATCCGGGTGAAAGGGTAAGTACCGTAATTTATCATCCATATACGTATAACGGAGTTAAAATCCCCGGCGAGAAATGGATGGCTGAAAATAGTGGTACTCCAACTCAAGATATAATTCATCAGGCTTATGAATATCCATATTTGGGTGGAAATGCTCTTAATAAAATTGAGACTTAACAGTATTTATAGATATTAAATAAAACAAGATTTGTAGATGGGTGTAATTGAATTATTCCACCCATCGATTTACACTCTAATAATAATTTCTAGTTCCCAAAAAACTGTGCAAATACTTTATAATAAAAGATAATTGAAGCAAAAATTAAGAATCCTCCGCTAACTTTTAACAAAATCTCAGAGAACTCGGCAACTTTGCCAAACTGTTTTATAAGTGATGTGCATAGCCCGGCAGCAATCAAAATTACTCCCTGTCCTAATGAGAATAGGAATAACATAGAAACTGCAATAACTATATTGGTAGAGATACTTGCAACGCTCATTATTCCTGCAAGAATAGGTGTAGAACAAGGCGTTCCCGCAAGTGCAAAGGTTGCACCTAAAAGCATAGGGTACACAAAAACACTTTTTCCAGTAGATTTTGGGATTTTGTTTATTAGAGTCGGAATTTGTAGGTCCAGAAGTCCCATAAGGTTTAACCCCATAATCATTAGTATTGCTGCGATTACAAGGATAAAATAGTTTCCGGCAAAAGAAATAAATACTCGTCCCGTCAAGGCACATATTATTCCGATAACAGAAAATACTACCGCCGTTCCGAATATGAATGCAAACAGTTGTAATGCGGTTGTTGAAACCTTTTGGTCAGCATATCCGCCTATATATCCGATTACAATAGGAAGCATTGCAAGTGAACACGGCGAAATTGATGCAACAACACCCCCAAGGAAAGATGTAAGCAGTAATATAAGTTGTGTATTCCCTGATTGCAAACCGGTTGTAAAAATCTCGTACAAATTATTCATTTAATAACCTTTTTAAATATTGTTCAAATTCCGTGTTACTCATAGCACCTTCAATACGTGCCATCGTATTTCCGTTAGATTTTTTGAAAATGGTAGTTGGTACAAGTGTTACATTATATTGTTTTATCAGGGTTTGAACTTCTTTAGATTGTTTTTGAACGGGAACTTTTACAAGAGTTATTTTCCCCGCATATTTCGGATAAACTTGGTCAACTGTTTGTTCCATTTTTTGACATTCGCTGCACATATCAGAAGAAAATTTGATTACTGTGGGTTTTGCAGAATTTATTTGGCTTGTTGAAACAGCTTGCCCCCTATCCAGATAAAAATAGGCAAATGTCGGTAAAATCAGTATTGCAAGCATTATGAGGATGTTTTTATTCATAGTATATTCTCCTTCTTATTTGTAACTCTAGTATATATCGAAAATTTTTGGAATAACCAAATGTATAAAAATAAGGATAATAAAAAATGTAACAAAAAGTAAATTATTTTATAAAAAAATACTTTATATGTATATGGGTATATTAGGGA
>CAMDZX010000172.1 GCA_945910925.1 uncultured bacterium
ATCTTGAATACGCACCTGACGGAGAAAATATCAGATTCGGACTTGCGGCGATAAAACAAGTCGGAGAAGGTGTAGTTGAAGCAATAATTCAAGAGCGGGAAGCAAACGGAGAATACAAAGATATTTTTGATTTTTGTAAACGATTAGACCCGAAATATGTTAATAAGAGATTGCTTGAAGGTTTAATCAAGGCGGGCGCTTTTTCTACAATCCAAAAAAGCAGAAAACAACTCTTGGAGAATTTAGAATATATAACTTCTGCCGTTGCTCGTGAGGCAAAGGCAAGAGAATCAGGGCAGGTAAGTTTATTTTCGGCACTTCCTGAAGATGACGGATTTGTAAACTCACAATTCCAACTTGGCGGCTCCGATGAAGAATTTGACGATAAACAAATTCAACTTTTTGAAAAAGAATTTTTAGGATTTTATGTCACATCTCACCCGCTTTTCTCAATTAGAGATAAATTACCGTTCCTTATGACACACAAGGTATCCGAACTCCAAGAAATAAAGGATGATACACCTGTTACAATTTGTGGTTTAATTACTGCAGCTCGACAAATACCTACCAAAAAAGACCCGACAAAATTTATTAAGTTTATGACTTTGGAAGATTTAACGGGAAAGGTTGAACTTGTGGCTTTCAACAAAACTATTCAGGAATATGGAGAAACATTGCAAGTTGAACAAAAAGTCATAATTTCGGGAAAGGTTCAACATCGAACAGAAGACCAGACAAGCGTTTTGATTGATAACGTAAAGCCTGTTGATAATTCAAACCTCGTTACAATCACAGTAAAAGAAGAACTTAAATATGAGGAATTGTGTGCGATAAAAGATATTCTTGCCGCGCATCACGGTTCTGACCCTGTGTTATTTAATGTTCTTGAAACAAACGATAGAATACTGACCGCATCTATGTTCTGGGTTAGTGCCTCAAATGATTTAGTAAACCATTTGAGAAAAGTTTTTGATAAACAAATCGAAATTTCCATAAAATCAATGGATACCCCAACCGAGAAAATTGAAACAGCTGCGATATAACAGTTGATATATTGTCCTTACAAAAGGATATTTCTAAAATTATGAGAACAATTTGAAAGTTCTGTCGACATTATCTTTTGCCACGGTTTTTAGAGTATCCATTTCTGTATTTATAGCGTTTCTTTCTTGCTCTAGTGCTGCTAAATCCGTATCGAACTTTTTGTCTTTATTATTAATTTTTCTCATATCTGCTTCATATTTTGCTTCCGCTTTTTTCAGAGCTATATCACTTGAAACTTCTTTTAAACTGGTATCCGTCGCAATGTTGACATCATAATATTCACCAAATTTATCAGCTTTTTGCAACATAATAAAACCATCATCAAGCATATTTTTTAACCAAATACTATCATCTGCGTTTTCTCCAAGTATAAAGTAATTTCCTGTGGCAATAGCTTGTCCTATGTGATAATATTCTTGATATCCTGCAAAGGTTTCAGGATTATATGTGTTTTCAAGTTTAGCTCCGCTATTTGAATTCGCAGCCAGAACAGAAGATTTTACGCTATTTGTATTTGCAGCTTCAGTAAAGACTATATTTGGGTTATAATTATAGAGTGGTTTTGCCGCAGTCCCATTTGAAGATGCGCAGTTTGTAATATATTCTTTACCTACAGTATTCCACTTTAATCCGGTAATATCAGCAGTAACCGGATTCTTTGTTTGTGAATCTGCACTTAAGACAACATCTGTATAGCAATTTGAAACAGTAGCTTGTCCGTCCGCTTTGCTTGAATTAGCACCCCAGCCTCCAAGGATTCCGCCGGCACTGGCATAACCGCTATTACATACAGATGAGATTTTACCTGTTACGTAACAGTTATTGACTTGTACTGAATCCCAAGCCATACCAATAATACCTCCGGCAACTCCGGATGTAGAGTTTATGGTAGTTGATATATTACAATTTTCAACTTGAACTTTGGTTTCTCCATCACTCCAAGTATTTCCAATTATGCCACCCGCGTTAGTTCCGACTGCAGAAACATTCCCAGATACATTGCCTATATTTAGGTTTGCACTATTTTGCCCAACAATACCCCCTGCATTAGAATTTTTGGAAGAAACATTAATATTTAAATTAATATTACTGATAGAGATATTGCCGTTTTTGGTCTCTGCAATCAGACCTGCTGCTTGTCCGCTTGATGTAGTAATTGACCCGTTTACGGAAATATTTTCAATATTAACATTGCCGCCACATGTACTTGCTAATGCCCCAACATTAACGGAACCGGTTATATTTGCATTAATGTTTAGGTTTTGTACGCTACCTCCTTGTATGGACGAAAAAGCTGAGGTTTTTCCGCTAACATTTAAGGTATGACCATTTCCGTTTAATGTTGATGATAAGGTCCCAAGAGAAGAAGTTACATCAATATCATCCATAAGAATAATATTTTTCCCGGCAGCAGCTATTTTTTTTAACCCTGCAGCATCAAAAGCTAAATATTGAGTTGTATCCGAGCTGAGTGCAACATAGTTACCAACTTTAATTGCATATCCTGATTTTAAACATGCAAATTCCATAGCATTTTTATCTGCTGTATTGTTAAAAAAGTCAACATCTTCTTGTGTCACACCCAAAAAACCTACAGGTGACAAACGATATCCGTTGTTCATTAAGATATTGTACGTTGCATCAATATATGTATCAGTACCATCAGCATTTATTTGTTTTAGTTGAATTTTTGTAGCATTAAGTGCATTTTCATATTCCTGATAAACATGGGCAGACTCATTCGCCATCTGAAGCTTTTGCGCTTCCAGACGTTGTGCCTTGTACTCTATGTCATGCATTCTCCCTGTGAGAGATAGCAATCGTGCCTGTGATGACGATAATCCCATTTTCCGTTTCCTATGTTCATGTTACTTAGTGGTTCGCGAAAAATTTTAACTAAATAACACTATTGAGATTAACGGCATAGTTGGAAGAAAACTTTAAAAGTTAAGCATTTTTGTAACAATA
>CAMDZX010000173.1 GCA_945910925.1 uncultured bacterium
AAAATAATTAATTGTAAAAAGTTAGTTAATATACTTGCCGTCAAAAAGGTCTTTTATCATTTTACTCTGGTCTGACTCGTATCGTTCCTCTGAGTGTGTTGTTTCTTTTTGAGGTTTAGTTTCGTTTTTTGTTTCTTTAACCGTTTCGATTTCTTCTTGAGAAACAGTCGTTTCAGGGGTTACCAAAGTTTTGGGCGGAGTTGTTGGAGTATCCGGTTTGCTCTTTGGTGCAGGCATAACCTTTCCGACTTCTACATCCGTATCCATCGGGGTGCGGATAGTAACTACCGTATTCTTTTGAGAAAACATTTCATCGGCAGCTTCCATAATAACAGTTTTTTTAGAGCCGTCATTTGCCTGTTTTACGAATATTGCCTGCTTAAACGTTATAACAACTTCGTCGGGAGCTATTTTTACAGGGTTCGCAAGTTTTAATAAAGCCTGAGTTGAAGGACTTTTTATATGTGATAAAAGTTCTGCCCACAAAGAACGTATATCTGTTGAAGGGTCAACCATCTTAGATTTTGGCATCGGTGTAAATTCTTCCTGTGTTTGGATATTCTCTTTAACAGGTTGTTCTTCTTGTGTCTGCTCTTTCACTTCTTCTTGTGTTTTCTCAACAACAGGTTGAGGTTTTGGAGAAGATACATTTACCGCAGGAGTTGAAGGCGGTTGCGGCACAAAATGTACAGGCGCAGAAACATTTCCGCTTTCTAATGCCTGTAATCTTGTTTGAAGCTCAGCCAGTTTTGTATTATTTGTCAGATTGGCAAGGTCAATTAATGCAACTTCAAGCCACATTTGTTGGTTTGTTGTTGCTTTTATTTCCTTAATATAGTCTGCGGTTTTTTCTATCAAAAATACTATTTGATGGGTTTCAACAGACTCTTTTTGAACTTCAAGTATTTTTATTTGACCTTCGTTTAAATTTGTCAGTTCAATCGTTGTTGCAGGATCACAATTTTTCACAACAAGCAGATTCTTAAAATAGTACATCAGGTTTGACAAAATCTGCACAGGTTCATTTCCTGAATTATAAACTCTTTCAAGAATTTTTACTGCATTTATCGAATCCGAATTTATAATATATTCTGACATCTCATGCAGGACATCAAACGAAAGCCTTCCGAGAAGGTTATTAATATCCTCCTCAGTAATCTCTTTTGATTCGCCCAGAATACTAACCTGATCAAGCAGGGCAATACTATCCCGCATACCTCCTGCGGAGTTCTTTGCGATAGAGAAAAGCGCGCCGTCAGAAATGTTTATTTTTTCTTTTTCTGCAATAAATCTGAGGTGTTTTGCAATATCGTCAGTAGTAATTCTTCTGAAATCAAACCTTTGACAACGGCTTTTTATTGTATCCAAGACTTTATGCGACTCTGTTGTTGCAAGAATAAAAACTACATTCTCGGGCGGTTCTTCAAGAGTTTTTAATAAAGCATTAAAAGCCGTGTTTGTAAGCATGTGAACTTCGTCTATGATATAAATTTTGTATTTCCCGTTCACGGGAACATACTGAATTTTTTCAAGAATATTTTGAGCATCTTCTACTTTTCTGTTACTTGCAGCATCAATTTCAATAACGTCGATAGGAACGGTATTTGTTATATCAACGCAACTTGCACATTTACCGCAAGGCGTTACGGTAGGACCTTCAACACAATTCAATGATTTTGCAAGTATTCTTGCCGTTGAGGTTTTACCCGTACCTCTCGGACCCGTAAATAAATACGCATGAGAAATTTTACCGAGTTTTATGGCATTGGAAAGAGCCTGTTTTATATGCTCCTGACCTACAACCTCCTCAAGTTTTTGCGGACGATATTTACGATACAAAGGTATATAATTATTACTCATGCTACAATTGTATCATAAAGGAGATATTATGAACCATATTTTGCCAAAACCGTTAAAAAAAGGTGATACGATAGGTGTTATTGCACCGTCAGGTCCTGTCGGAGATAAAGCACCTCTTATGCGTGCAAAAAGTTTTTTTGAAGAAAACGGGTATAATGTTGTTTTTGCAGAGCATGTTTTTGAGCAAGACAGATATTTGGCTTCAAGTGATAAAAAAAGAATTGAGGATATTCATTGGGCATTTTCTTCACCTGATATTGATACAATTATTTGTGCAAGGGGCGGATATGGGGCTTTGAGGTTAATCAATGATATTGATTATGAAATTATAAAGAATAATCCTAAAAACTTTTGCGGGTATTCGGATATAACGGTATTGTCCGCAATGTTTTTAAAACGTGCCAATTTGATAACCTATTCTTCACCTATGATGAAGGGTGATTTTGGCGCAAAAACACGAGATGAATATACGATTAAAAGCTTTTTTAAAGCGTTAACGGGTGAAAGTATAACTTTATCGGGAGAAAAACTCCATGCTTCAGGATGTGCAAAAGGGATATTATGGGGCGGAAATCTGGCATCAATTGTATCACTTACGGGGATTGATTTTATACCTGATGAGGAGTTCGTATTTTTTGCAGAAGATTTGAACGAGCCTGTTTATAAGATTGATAAAATGTTCACCCAATTGATTAATATCGAAAAATTCAGGAAAAATATCAGGGGTATGGCATTGGGTAAGTTTTTAGACAGCGGATATCCAAAACAACTTGAGTATTTGTTTGACGAAATAGCACGAGGACTTAATATCCCCGTGATTTCAGGGTTAAATATCTCACATGAAGGTACGAAAGATACCGTTCCTTATGGTAAAGAATGTATATTGGAATGCAATAAATTGTTGCTTAATTAACTGTGTTTCTTTAGTGCCTCCCCTGTAAAAACTCGACAACTATGTTGTTATGTATATTTTCTTAATATTTCTTAATAAATCTAACTAAAAAGGCAATT
This sequence comes from uncultured bacterium, assembly GCA_945910925.1. GTDB lineage: Bacteria > Cyanobacteriota > Vampirovibrionia > Gastranaerophilales > Gastranaerophilaceae > UMGS1585. The sequence goes on from CAMDZX010000173.1 coordinate 2,872, forward strand.
ATTTATCTTTTATATACTTTATATATATATAGGAAGAAAATAATTAGGAAAAGGAGAATAAACATGGGTTTCAATATTGACGGATTTAAAAATGCATTTTTCAAAGCTATGGATGCAGCAGCAAATAAAGAAACTG
>CAMDZX010000174.1 GCA_945910925.1 uncultured bacterium
CAAATTCATCTTGTGCATAATCAAAAAGACGTTTATTCAGATAAATAACACCCAAATCTTTGTGCGCAAGTGCATTTTCAGGATTCATACCAATAACTTTTTTAAATATTCTCTCTGCCGTATCAGTATCATAAAGTTGAGATGAAAGTATTGCATACTGGTACAATGTTGCAGAATTTGGTGAATTTTTCAAAATAACTTTGTCATACAAATCCTTTGCGCTTCGCAAATCTTTTATTTCCATATACAATCCGGCAAGCTTTTGTGCCATGTTGACAGATTTAGGATTTCTGGTTACAAGTTGTTTCATGATTGATATTGCGGAATTAAAATCTCTAACCTGCTCGTAACAAACTGCAAGATTATATAAATATGAATCCTTTTCCGGATGCGCAATTACTAACGCTTTGTAATGTTCAATTGCTTTTATAAAATTTCCGCCCTTAAATTCGGATAGAGTCAAGCCGACAAGAGATTTTTCATCATTTTTCAGTGCGTATGATTTTTCAAAATATGTACAAGCTTCACTATGATTGTTTTGTATTTGATATAATGAACCTAAATTATACAATACATCTGCATTTTCAGGTTCCAGTTCAAGAGCCTTGTTGTATATTTCAACAGCCTTAGCTTGATTATTTTTCAAAAAATACGCAGTTCCTAAGTTACTGTATATTTGTGCGTGATCAGGTGCAAGTTCAAGAGCCTTTTCAAGGTGCAGAATGCTTTCATCATATCTTCCTAAAGCTACATTTGCAGTACCTATAAGGTATTTGAATGTATAATCATCAGGAGCTATTGATTCTGCTTTTTGCGCAAATGTGATTGCTTGTTCCTCTTGATGCAACTGTAATAGAATCATACAAAGACTTTTATACGCATCAAGATAGTTTTCACGGAGACTAACGACTTTTAAATATGCGTTTTTTGCACTTTCTAAATCTTTGAGTTTGTCATAACAGTTCCCAAGATAGAACCAAGATGTTGCATCATTCGGTTCTTTTACAACAACTTCTTCAAAATTTTTCTTTGCCTCATCGTAACATCCCAGATTAACATTAACCAAGCCGAGAAGTTTTGTGTTGTCAATTGTCACGCCATCTTCTGCCATAATTTGCAGAAGTCTGTGTTTTGCTTTTGCAAACTCATTTTCTGTGATTAAATCATTTACTTCGTCTAAAATATCCATAATCAAATTATATTACAAAAAAATATAATAAGATATTTAACATAATATTGGTTGGTTTTATTTAATTAATCAGATATTTTACAATCAAAATAGAAAATGTTATTATTTCTCTATGGATATTTCTTCACGTATTAATGAGGCTTTAGGTTACATAAAAAAAGAGGATTATAAATCTGCCGAAGAAATTTATCTGAAACTTTTGACAGAACAACCTGAAAACCCTATTTTATTATCTTTTTGCGCATATTTATATATGACAGAAAAAAGATATGAAGATGCAGAAGAACTGTTTGAAAAAGGAGCAGAGATTTCAAAATCTGAAGCTATTCTTTCGGGACTTGCAAATATTAAATATATTTTGAGAAAATATCAAGAAGCGGTACCGTTGTTTATAAATTTAATAAAACAAGAGCCTAAGAATGAGTATTATGAAAAATTAACAAATTCTTTTTCTAATTTAATTACATTAGGCAAAAAACAATATACTCAAGTTGCATACGAGTATGGTTTAGAGGGAGTAAAGAAGTTTCCGCTTGATAAAACAATTCTTTTGAATTTTTCAATTGCCTGTCTTTATTCGGGACATTTTGCAGAAAGTGAAAAATACTGTTCTCTTGTATTAAAACAAGATTCAAAATATCCTGCCGCGTGGTCACATTTAGGATTAATAAAAGAGTGCCTATACTGTGACGAGAAGGGCGCTCAAGAATGTTATAAAAAAGCAATAGAATATGGTATTGGGCATTCAGGTTACTATGATTTGGGGGTAAGTTTTTCAAAAACAGGAGATTTTGAACTTGCACATGAAAATCTGCAAAAAGCGTTGGAACTTTTACCGAATAATGAAACAGTAATGCTTGCAATTGCTCATAATTATTTTAGACAGAGGAATTTTGAACTCGGGTATCAATATTATATAAAACAAAATGATTCAAGTGGTGTGATAAACTTGAAAAATATCTGGGATGAGGAGCCTCATCAGGATAAAACAATATTTGTATATCCTGATTTGGCTTATGGTGATCACATAATGTTTATGAGATATATTCCGTTTTTGAAGGATAAATTCAAATCGGTAAAAGTCTTTGTGTACCCGCAATTGAAAAGGCTTTTTGAGGAAAATTTCGATGTAGAATTTGTCGAAGATATTCCTAATTATGATTATTCTGCGGCATTGTCAAAACTTCCGTATTATCTTAATATGGATTTTTTAAATATTCCTGCTTCAAACAGATATCTGGATGCAGCTCCTGCCGATATTAAATCAAACAAATTAAATGTAGGTATATGTTGGGAAGCAGGGAATTCTGATTTGAGGACAACAATCCACCGCTCAGTTAGTATAAAAGAATTTAGCCCAATATTTGATGACAGATTTGAAATTTATTCATTCCAAGTTAATTCTTCAAGTGATGATTATTTAAAATACAATCTTACGGATCTAGGAAAAGGTTTTAAAGATTTTGCAGATACTGCCTCTGCTCTAAAATCCATGGATGTACTTGTGTCTGTTGATACATCGGTTGCAAATCTTGCAGGTGCATTGGGAGTAAGAACTTTTATGCTTTTGCCGTATTATGCAGATTGGCGTTGGTTTGATAATACCGAAACAACAGAGTGGTATGAGTCAGTTAAAATATTCAAACAAACCTGTAAAAATTCGTGGGAAAACGAATTTAAACGTATACTGCAGGAATTGACCTTAATGATTAAACAGTGATAAAATGGAACCTATGGAACTTGTTGAAGAAATAAAACGTGCAGTTGAAT
>CAMDZX010000175.1 GCA_945910925.1 uncultured bacterium
GGTTGTTTCTCCTATGACAATTCCTTCCCCATGATCAATAAAACACCTGTTTCCGATTGCTGCCGCAGGATGGATTTCAATACCCGTAATAATTCTTGTTAAGTATGAAATAAATCTCGGAAGAAACGGAACATGCCAGTAGTTTAATTTATGAGCGATTCTGTGAGATATCAAAGCCTGTAACCCCGGATAACAAAAAATCACCTCAAAAATGTTTTTTGCGGCAGGGTCATTGTCATAGATAACCTGAATATCCTCTTTAATTTTTTTTATCGCTCTAAATAACATATTTATTCAAACAACTCCGTAGACAAATACCGTTCACCAAAATCGCAAATAACAGTAACAATTAACTTGTCAGGATATTTTTTAGATAATTCTTTTGCGGCATGAAGATTTGCGCCAGATGAAATTCCGCACATTATACCTTTTTGTTGTGCAAGTTCTCTTGCTTCCTTCATCGCATCCTCACCTTTTACGGTCAAAACGCCGTCAAGTTGTCCTGATTTATAAATATCCGTTACAAAATTCGCACCAATTCCCTGAATTTTATGAGGTCCTGCATTTCCTTGTGTAATCAACGGACTTTCATAAGGCTCGACACCATAAACCTTAACCTTATCTCCAAGCCCCTTTTTTATTCCTATTGCAGTACCGCCGGTACCAATACCTGCAACCACAATATCAACTTTTCCGTCCGTGTCATTATAGATTTCTTGTGAAGTAGTTTCTATATGAGCTTTTGGATTAGACATATTTGAAAATTGCATAGGCATAAAGGAGTTTTTATTTTGGTTTAAAATTTCTTGTGCTTTTTCGACCGCACCTTTCATGCCTTGTTCCTTCGGAGTAAGAACAAGCTCTGCACCGTATCCTCTGATAAGTTTTTTCCTTTCATCAGACATGTTTTCCGGCATTACTATAATTATTTTTAAGCCCAGTACCGCACAACACATAGCAAGTCCGATACCTGTATTCCCGCTTGTAGGTTCTACGATAATTGTATCGTTATTTATCAGACCTTCTTGCATTGCATCTTTAAGCATATAATAAGACGCTCTATCTTTAACAGAATGTGACGGATTAAAAAACTCCAATTTTAATAAAATATTATCATTATATCTTACAAGAGGTGTTTTTCCTATCAACTCAAGAACGTTATCATAAACTCTCATGCCTACACTCCTTTATGTGTGTTTAGTTTTTCACATTTACTTTTGCAAATTTTCTTTTTCCTGCTTGAAGAACAACTTCATCACCGCCATTGAATACAAAGTTCATATCATAGATTTTTTCTCCGTCAATTTTTACACCGCCACCTTGTATCAAACGTTTTGCCTCACCTTTGCTCTGTACAAAATTCAATTCGAGAAGTAAATCTAAAATATTTTTACCGTTCTCTATTGTAACAGACGGAATATCTTCCGGTATTCCCTTGTTGGATACAACATTTATAAATTCATCCTGTGCCTTGTCTGCACCTTCTTTACCGTGATATTCTTCCGTAATTGTATGTGCAAGTTTCAATTTGATATTACGAGGATTAACCTCACCTGATGCAAGCTGTGCTTCAACTTCTTTGAGTTCATCAGGCGTAATATCGGTAAGTAAATCATAGTATTTAGGAATTAAAGTATCAGGAATACTCATCAATTTGCCAAACATATCTTTTGCTGAATCCGTCAAAGAAATACAGTGTTCAGGATAAGTTTTTGACATTTTTACAAGTCCGTCAGTACCTTCAATAAGCGGTAATAACATAACCATTTGCGGATATTTCTTGCCGTATGCTGTTTGAATATCACGACCCAATAGGGTATTAAATCTTTGGTCTGAACCGCCAAATTCAATATCTGCATCTATTGCAACTGAATCATACGCTTGCATAAGAGGATAGAAAAATTCATGAATAGAAATAGGTTTTCCTTCTGCATAACGTTTTGCAAAATCATCTCTCGTCATCATTTGTGCAACGGTAACTTTACCTGCTAATTGTAAAAGCTCCATAAAATTCAACTTATGCAACCAGTCAGCATTGTTTACAACTTCTGCATTGGAAACATCAAGAACTTTTGACATTTGTTCAAAGTAAGATTTTGCATTTTCTTCAACTTGTTCTTTAGATAGAGCAGGACGGGTTTCGGATTTTCCGGAAGGATCGCCTATCATTGCGGTTGCACCACCTACGATTAATACAAGTTGATGTCCCAATTCTTGAAATTTTCTGAGTTTTCTCATTACAACGGTATGCCCAAGATGTAAATCCGGACGTGTAGGGTCCATTCCAAGTTTAACCCTCAATGGTGTTTTTGTATCATGAGCGTGTTGAAGCTTAACTGCAAGTTCTTCAATTCCGCCCGGTAAAACTTCTGCATTTTTTGCTAAAATCTTAGCTTGTTCAATAAATTCTTGTCTTATTTCCACAATAAATCCCTCTTATTTAATCCTCACATATGGAACAATCATAACATAAAAGAGGCTAATAGTTAATATTATTATTTATACACAATGTAAAAGAGATGACTATCAAGTCATCTCTTTTTATCATTATCAACAATAGTCTTTACTCAATTATTGAATCATCTGAAATCAAATCAGGAGAACCAAACATTCCTTCAATTTCTTCAAGGATTGCTGCAGGTTTTCTGGCTTGATTACGTTGAGCAGCTGCACGTCTTTGAGCTTCTCTTTCCTTTTCTTCACTGGCGTGATTCAAGTGATGGAAACCTGTTCCGGCAGGAATCAAACGACCGATAATAACGTTTTCTTTCAAACCTCTTAACAAGTCTTTCTTACCATCT
>CAMDZX010000176.1 GCA_945910925.1 uncultured bacterium
AAAGTGCATACCATGTTTTCTCAAGATATTCCGGGTGCAAATGCAATAAAACGATTAAGAGAGTTATTACATCACGATTTATCAGAACGAAATGATAATATGCAAGAGTTTGATACAATTTCTGTACTTATTAATTTATTTATTGATGCATTTAAAGAGTTTAACGGAGATTATAATATATTTGCGCAGAACATATATAAGGCCAAACTTATTGCACGTCAAAATAGAGAGACATTTTGGAATTTGCTGTGTGATTTATTAATAGGTTATAGTTATCAAAAACTTGGATCATATGTTAAAGCTAATGTTATATTTAATGATGTGGCATCAATATCTCAAAAATCCGGCATGGGTTTTGTTTCTATTCTTGCTAATTGGTGTATTGCCAATCTTAAATATGATTTACATGAATACGATGCAGCAGCTAAATTAGTTGGAGATAATATTATTGTTATTTCCCGTTCCGGCTCAGACTATATTTTCCCTGCAATATTGTTTTATATTTTACAAATTAATATTACGGTTGCTCAAGAATACTATGATACGGATTTACAACCGATTTTGTATAAGATTAAATATGCTTGCGAACGTTCTAATTTAGATTATTTACAGGCTATGCTAACGGATTATGTTGCATATATAGATAAGTATTCGGTAAAACAAGAGGGAAAAAATAATCAATATATACAATCGGGAGAAATGTCGCAAGATGGGGAAAATCAATCTGTAACTGAATAAAAAGGAGAGTGTAATTATGAAAATATTATTTGCAGCAGCAGAAGTAGCGCCTTTTTCAAAAGCGGGTGGGTTGTCTGATGTGATAGGGAGTCTGCCTAAATATTTGGAAAAAGATGCTGAGATTGCAATATTTACACCTTTGCACGGTTCAATTGATAGGGCGAAGTACGGTATAAAAGAACTTGAAAATTCTGAGATGTGGATTACTTTTGGTTCTTCTCCTCAAAAATTCAGGTTACATATGTGTAAGTTGCCCGATACAAATATAAATGTGTTTTTTGTACAGAATGACTGGTATTTTTCATGTTTTAAGGAGGTTTACCCAAGATGGATGCATCCTGAGTATGAACATGAAAGATATATTGCATTTTCTCTTGCGACTTTAGAATATGCAAAACAATTAAATTTCAGAGCGGATATTATTCATTCAAATGATTGGCATACTGCGATGATACCTTTGTATATCAAGGCAAATTATAAGTTTGATGAGTTCTGGTCTAAAACAAAGAATGTATTTGAAATTCATAATTTGGCATATCAGGGTGTATGGTTTGAGGGTATTCTTGACTTTGCAAACATGCGAAAAGATATAGTCTATAATGAATGGGGTTGTGAACACTACGGACGGGTAAACTGGATGAAAGGTGCCATCAATTATTCGGACAGAATTGTTGCAGTTTCTCCAAAATATGCGGAAGAAATCCTTACAGGAGAGTTTGGCGAAGGTATGGACTATACTCTTAGAGGAAAAACAGATAAACTCGTTGGTATACTAAACGGTATTGATTATAAAGTGTTTAACCCTAAAACTGATAAAAATCTTGTTGCAAATTATGATGTAAATTCACTTGATAAAAAAGAAGAAAATAAGAAGAAAATACTTGAGTATTTTGGCTTAAAATATAATCCTGAAAGACCTCTTATTGCACTTATTTCGCGTCTTGTGTCGCAAAAAGGCATTGACTTAATAAGACAGGTTGAAAACGATTTAAGAAACATTCCTGCGGATTTCGTGTTCTTAGGCTCAGGTGATTCGTCTTATGAAAACTTATTTATCTGGCTTTCAAACAACACCTCTAACATACGCACATACGTTGGATATAAAGGTGATTTGGCTAATCAAATATATGCAGGCAGTGATTTCTTCCTTATGCCATCCATGTTTGAACCTTGCGGGTTGAGTCAATTAATTGCAATGCGTTACGGCTCATTGCCAATAGTTCGTGCAACCGGCGGTTTGGATAATACCGTTGTTGGGTATCCGCTTGATAATTCAACAGGATTTAAGTTTTGGCGTTATGATGGTTGGGATATGAAAGAGGCTATAAATTGCGCAATAAGTGTTTATAAAGATAAATACACATTCAACGCGATGAGAAAATCTGCAATGAACAGTGATTTTAGCTGGAAGAAAAGTTCTGAACAATACTTGAAAATGTATCGGGAGCTTGTAGGATAAATGGAAGAATTATCATCCAGAAATTTGGCTCATATCGGGGATGCTGTTTGGGAACTGTTCGTAAGAGAATATACTGTTTTTAAAACTCAAAACTCTAAACTTTTGCATAGCCTTACAACTGAAAGGGTGCGTGCAAGTTTTCAGGCAGAGCTTTTTAATTTGATTTATGATGAGCTTAATGAAAATGAACAGGATATTTCCCGCAGGGCAAGAAATGCTTCAATTCCCGTTGCTCGAAAAAATATTCAGGCAGAATATCGTCAGGCAACTGCTTTTGAAGCTTTGATAGGGTTTTGGTATCTCAATGATAAAGACAGGTTAAAATACTTTTTTGAGAAGTTTAAATTAATGGATGAGTTTCAGGCATAAACTGTCAAAAATGTTTTGTTCCGACATTGAAAGTTCAAGTTCTTTTTTTGCTGTTTCAACTTCTTTTATATGTTGTATAAAAACAGGGTTATTAGGATTAGATTTTAAAAGTGCAAGCATGTAGTTTTGTAATTCTATAAGGACTGTTTGTGCTGATATTTCTTTTGATAGGTCTGAGAGTTTTTGCGAAATATCAAATGTTTTGCTGCGTTCAAATGTCC
>CAMDZX010000177.1 GCA_945910925.1 uncultured bacterium
TTGCAAGCTCCTCATTCATATCACCGCCTGTTTGTTCATTAATTTTTTTTTCTATTGACTGAACAACCGACTCTTGAAACTCTGCGGCACTTGTCGTTGAAGCAGCTTTAGAGGATATTTTACCGAGGGTTCCGCTATATTTTTCGGTTAATTCATTTTTTGTTTTCAGCATTTCGCCAATATTATTTGAATTTCCGACGGCATTCAAATCAACATCCGCAGAGTTTTGGAAATATGCTGTTGCTATTTTATTTTCGTCCAGTTTCGGGTTAATCGTTATATTAGAAGCCGTTATTTTATCTCCTTTTTTGGAAACAAAAATTTTGTATTGTTCCAAATTCTCATTAGAAAGTTTGTTCCCATCAAAATAATACGCTCCTGATTGGGTTTGGATTTTATTGAATACATTTGCGAAAGTTTCCGCCAATTCATCCAGCTCTGTCAATGAATTGTCATAATCAGATGTATCAAGCAATCCGCCTATTTTACCCGAATTAAATTTTTTATTAACGTTTGGAAGTGTATTCCCGTTTTCTTTTGAAAAACTTACAACAGGTACTCCTTCCTCAGAATATTTGACATCAAAAGAACCGTTTACAACACTTCCTGAAACAATATTTGTACCGTTTAATCTGAGGTTAATAGCTCCACTTGGAGAGGTTTCTGTTTCAAATTCCGCATATTGCGCTAGGTCTTTTAATATTGCATCACGTCTGTCTAAGAGATTATTATTTTCTAAACTCCCTGATTGAGAGGACATAATCATTTTGTTTATGCCTGCCAACTCCTTCAAGCCTTGATTAAAAGAAGATACAGCTTGATAAAGCTCTGATTTTTCAAGTGATTGTTGGGTTACACCGTCGCCTACACTTGCAGTTTTTTGTTTTGAAATCGTCTTAGATACGGAATTTAGTGTATCTGCAAGGGTTTGTGCAGCATCAATGAACGCATCTCTTGATGCAGAATCTTCGGGATATTGATTAAGATTATCAAGTTTTGCATAAAGATTGCTTATTGCACTTTCTAATCCGCTTCCTTGTATTTCATCAAATATTTGAGCAATATTATCAGCAGATTTTTGTTGTTCCCTCAGGTATGCTTGACTGCTGATTGCACTGTTATAATAATCCCCTTCAAGAGGTGAGGTATAGCGTTCTACATTTATTAATTCAGCTCCTACGCTTGTGTTTACTTGTGCCTCAACACTTCCGCCAATATAACTCCCGACAACCATAGTACCAATATTTACTCTTTGTTTATGATACCCTTCGGTATTCATATTTGAAATATTGTTTGAGATAATACTCATTGCAGATTGATTAATTGATAGTGCCGAGCCCGATATATGTAGTGCCGAAAATAAATTACCCATTACAATCTCCTTATTTTACGCTTCTTGGACGATACTACTCATTGTTGTAGCTTGCATAGTTCCATATTTGTTATAGCTGTTGGTTTTTGGAGTGCAAATATGAACTATAGTTTCTAATTTTTTATTTGCCAAAACTATTCCGTGTTTTATCAACTCTATATTTATTTGATTAAGTAGTGTAATTTGTTTGTGCAGTTGTTGAAATTCTTCTTGATATCTTTGAAGTTCTGCTTTGTTTTCAGGATATTTTTCAATCAGAGTTTTAAAATTTTCTCTTTTAGGACAGTTTTTAATATCTTCCATCGTTGCCATAATTTTTTTATCAACAAGCACGAGATTTTCAATATCATTTTTAATAAGAATATTTTTCTTCGCACTAAAAAGCGTAAGCAATTGGGTAAACAATGCTTTTTCTTTATTCATTACATCCTTTAATGAATTAAAATCCATATATATCGCCTCCGTGGCTATGTTATTGATAACATTCACATCCCTCGTGAAAGATATCAGCGACCGAATTATTTGTAAGTCGAATATCCGTTTTCAACCAAAAATAAACCAAGTCTTGTAGTAAATGTATATAAATATTATTTACCATGTGCAAACTTTTTGCAATCCTTTAAGTTTAAAAGTGAAATAATTTGTTACATTGAAAAGGCAGCTCTCACGTGGAGCCACCTTTATGAATTAAAAATAAATTTTGAATTAACTAGTAAACACTCAGTTTCTTACCATAATTTGGTAAAGTAAAGGTACTAGTATCTCGTAAAGGAATTTTATCACTTATTTGTGTTTGAATTTTTCTGACATCAGCACCTTCTTGCACTGCTAAAGGATTGAAGGTTGAACCTTGCCATTGATATTTCCCCGGAGCAACTTGTACTCTTTCCATATGTGTATATTTTTCAGTACCTTTTATGGGTCCAAAACCGTTTTCAATAAATTCTAATTTATTGAGTCCATCTTGAGTTCTGGTTATTGTTGTAATTTTAGTTGTTCCATTAGGTAGAGGCCTTTTGCTTAAAGAACTAGTACGTTTAACTGTTCCATTTGCGTCTGTTACAACAGTTTTTACAATTTCACGAACTTTACCTTTGATTCTTTTCTCAGTTGTTGTAAGAATATCTTTAACAGGTTCTACTGTTTGTTTTGAAACTTCTGCGATACCCTTTTTAACAGGTTCTACTGCTTGTTTTGGAACTTCTGCGATACCCTTACTATTTTTAAATAATCCTGTTAAGAAATTTTTCATATACCTACATCCTTTCTACTAAAAACACTACATGTTTAATAAGTAATACAGGTAATTAAAATTGCTAAATTTTTAATCGAATGTAACATTTGTTTACAAGAAGAGTTTGCGGAAAAACTCTAGTTTTTCCTGCAAACTCTGGGGAACGGTTTCAAGT
>CAMDZX010000178.1 GCA_945910925.1 uncultured bacterium
ATAACCTTTATTCGTTTGTCAAAGCTGTTTATAAATATCTTAAACTTGTTATAAGACGGTTTTTCGACAAGTACGCTTACATCTTTTTTATCAAAATCGACTTTATTAAAACGGCTAAGGCAATAGGTTATGACAAATTCTGCGTTTGCAGATTGCAGGTTCAAAATATATAACTCTTTTTCTTTCATCATACTGCTACTCCCCCCCTTCAATTCAAACATGCTTCAAATTCTTCAAGACATTTTTTATTATAATCAACAGGATTAAACTTATATTCATTCGGAACGCTGCCATCAACGAAATGCTTCAGTCCTTCATAAATATCGTCTTCCTCCATTCCAATAATAAGTTGACCGTTTTCAAAGCTACTATCTCTTACTGTGGCAAAATTTGACATAATGACCGGCAGCCCAAGCGTTCTCGCTTCAAGTAAAACCATTGGTTGTCCTTCATAATATGACGGTAAAATAAAGCAATCACATTCATTAAGCAAACCAAACGGATTATTAATATTACCGGTAAGAATAACCTTGCCGTTCATATTGCATTCACTAATACATTCCCTCAAGTCCTCTAAAATCGGGCCGTCGCCGATTATATAAAGAAGAGTATCGGGATTTTCCCTGTTAATACGTGCAAACGCTTTAATAAGGTTAATTTGATTTTTTTCGTTAGAAAGTCTGCCTACCGTTGCAAGAACCTTGCAATCTCTGTCGGGAGTCGGCACAACAGTAATACTGTTATCATCACGCATCGCAACAGAATATTCCTTTGAATTAAGTTTTATTGTTTGATATTCCTTAACGCCTTTGTTTATTTTATTATAGTCAATAAGATTAAACATATAGCCAAATTTATCGGCATTTTCATCGTCAAGCAAAAGCTCTTTATTAAGTTCCATAGTGATTTTAGAACAGCTGACATACTTATCAAGATATTTGTAAATCTTATATATATTGTCAAGATTACGCTTAAAGACAAGCGTGCCATTTACATTTCTGTTATACTCACTTGCAAGCACACTATGCATCCAGATAATATTTTTAGCATTAGTTGACGACTTATAGACGTTTGCCCAATATGCACTAAATCCGCTGAAGTTAATTATATAATCAAATCTTGCATCGCCAAAGCAACGCTTATACTCTGCGCTATAATAAAAATCTGCAAAATCGCCATCCTCTTTTGAAACAATTGCTTTATCAAGACAATACTCTTTTTTTACATCATCCCTGATATCTGAATTTGCCGCAGATGCACGATAAATAACTCTTATATCGTCATTGATTTCTTTCAAATAATTCATCGTATATGAATTTTTCGCACCTATTGCGTAAAAAGACACATCGTATTTGGAAGTATCTATATTGTTAAGAAGGCTGGACATAGATGAACTTATTCCATTAGCCAAAATTCTATCGGTATGAAAAAGTATCTTTTTCTTAGTTTTCGTTTCAATATCAATAAGATAATCCGTTTTCCCGAAAAACACAGTGTCAACCACTCTTTGACATACGTTTGAATCATCATAAGTGACGAATTTTTCTCTCGCAGAAATATACTTTGAATAATCGAAAAGAGATTTGTAATTGTCTATATTTTTACACCACTCGGCAAGCTGTTCAAGATTATCGGTAGTAGGTCCGGGCAAATCATCAACAGAAAAGTAAAGGCCTCTCGATTCGGAATATTCTGACAAGTCCGGGACATAAAATAAAATCGGTTTTTCAGTTATAAGAAAATCAAAAAAGATACTTGAATAATCCGAAACAAGTACATCCGTTGCACCCAACAATGTGTTTGTGTCAACTGTTGCAGGAATATAAAAGTCTTTTAATTTTCCTGAGACAACAAGAGATTCGTATACAATTTGGTGTGGCTTAAACAAAACCTGATATTCATTCAAATCAACCGCATTTTCTATCACTTGAATAAACCTGTCATACTCAGCAGTATCTATATCAGGATTTGCATATTGTTCGCCTTTCCAAGTCGGTGCGTACATTATTAATTTTTTTGTTTTATCATATTTTACGCCGTATTTTTTTAATTCCTTTTCTAGGGCGTCTTTATCGACATTATACGACATATCCGTTCTTGGATAACCTGTTTGAATAATTTTTCCCGGGAAAATACCTTCGAGTTTAAAGGCCTTTTTGAAATTTTCTGTGGTATATTCAACAGGGCTGATAAGATAATCAGTAAAAAGCATATTGCGAATAATGTTAGACACATCCGTCTTTCCGTTTGGAATGTCATAGCCGAGAGATTTAAGCGGAATTCCGTGCCAAGTATTAATTACAACCTGATTATCTTTCTTTGTAAAATATGTCTGCCATGTAACATTATTAATAAGATACTTTGCGGTAGAAAGATATTTGAAATAATCCTTTGTACCGGGTTCAACAAAAATAACATTATCATAACTTTTATATTTTTCTACAATAATATCTCTAAACTCACTATTTTCTATTGACCAAATATGCGTATAATCCGCAAACCTTTCATCATTAAAAATATAATTGAACAAAGCACCCGGATTACAAGTTATTGCCCTACCGAAAAAGGCTTCATACATTATCATTTTATCGTCAACTTTACAGGATTTATATTCTTTGTAATATGTTGCTCTTTTTCTGTATCCGCTATCACGAAGAGCTTTTTTTGCATAATTAAATGCATACTTCAATTTACTAATGTCCATTTTGAAACCGTCCATTCGCAGTAATTAATATTATAATCTAAATAGTACCTTT
>CAMDZX010000179.1 GCA_945910925.1 uncultured bacterium
AAAAAGAATGTAAGTGCAGGGTTCGGGGCTGCATAAGCCCTGATAAGAAAAATATTTTTGTTATTTATTATTAATTTATTAAAATTTATCATGGACAGTTGTGCCACGGAGAGGGGAAATCCCGTGGGTGCAATATTTTACGCCAAAATAAATCACTTAGTCACTTAGTAACTCAGTCACTTTGATAAATGGAAGGATTAAGAAGTCGGGGGTAGAATAAATATAAAAAGGTGATTGATTTTGGTGCACAAAATTACACCCTTGACTATAATTGTACTTTCATCGCTTTGTTTTTCCCTGTAATTATTCACACTAATCCAAAGATATATTTATTAAACTTTCTTAACAAATCAGCAAAAAGTCTGCAAAAAATGTTTTTATATCTGTATGGGAATAAGTTTCAATAGTATTCAAAATATTCATTCTATCAATCCTATCAGGCAAAATACAGGGTTTCGTGGAATAACAAATCCGCAAGACAGTTTTCAATCTACAATGACGCCTGAAATGATTGTAAGAAAAAAGTTTGATTCCTTGTTCCCAAATGGGGAAATCAATAAAATCTACAATCAAATAAATAAAGATTTCAAGATTGATAACCCTGCCGAGCTTTCGTTTGTGTATGACGAAACTTCACAACTTGGCGGAGGATTTACTTTCAACAAAAACCAAATTGAAATGAATATTTATGATTTGATGCATTATGATAAAAAAATTGTAGGAATTAAAGACGGGAAAAAATATCCTATAATTTCTCCTAAGGAGAAAATCCCATTATTTGTAGATAAACAGAACGGAGAACGTTTACTTGAGATACAAAGCAAACAAGGAAATTTAGGATTTGATAAACTTGTCATGGAGGACGTTACTCCAAAAGAATTTAGAAAATTTATCATCCAAAAAATTGCACACGAATGTGTACATGCAAAACAACATCAAATTCTGAGAGAAACCGAAGGAATAGGTGATAAAGAAATCATCAAAGCGTGGACTCATGCAAAACCTAAAAACCTTGCAGAAGAAAAATCTCTGGATAATTATGTAGAAAAAAGATTTCAAGACTCACCTTGGGCAAAAGTACCGCCGGCAGAAATTAAGTATAAAAAAGGAAATCCTACATATCAAAAGGCAATGATTTTACTTGATGCGATAAGAAATTATCCGCCTGTTGATTCGCCTTTGTATACACAAAACCCGCTTGAAAAAGAAGCATTTGAAATGTCCGCATTATATGTAAGAAATATTATGGTATAATGACATTAAAAAGGGTTAGAGATGAGTTGGATTGGATGGCAGATTGACTATCTGCTTTTGTTACAGAGTTTTAGAGATTTGTCAGGGCATATTTTTGACAATTTTTTTCTTACTGTTACAAGATTCGGAGAAATTGCCATTCCTGCAATGTTTATGAGTTTTGTATATTGGTGTTGGAATAAAAAAGCAGGGATTTATATTATATGGAGTTATATGTTTGGATTTATAACAAATATGTTTCTCAAGACAACCGCCTGCATATACAGACCGTGGATACTTGATTCCAGAGTAGTACCTCTCGAACAAGCATTTCCTGCCGCAACGGGATATTCATTTCCGAGCGGACACACCGCAGGTGCAATGACGACTTGGGGGAGTACTGCCGTTATTTTTTGGAAAAACAAATACGTTCGATATGGGTGTATGGGATTAATTCTGCTGGTAATGTTTTCCAGAAACTATCTTGGAGTTCATACTCCACAGGATGTTATTGTATCTTTTGGGGTTTGTTTATTTATTTTATTCATTGTAAAAAGAGTTTTGGAATGGGAATCTGAAGGTAAAAACAGAGATTTGGTATTGATTGGTATAATAACTTTGATTAATATTTTGCTATTATTATATGTGAATCTAAAAAGTTATCCTATGGATTATGTGAACGGACAACTTTTGTTCAATCCTTGCCCTGTTAAAACAGACAGTTTTGCACGTATTGGAACGGCTATGGGAATTTTTTACGGATGGCTATTAGAAAAAAGATTTATCAATTTTGACCCTAAAATGGGGAATTATTTACACAAAATTATTCGTGGGATTGTCGGGTTTGTGGTTGTATATCTGTTTTCAACATTGGGAGAGACAGTATTTGTCAATTATATTGGTGAGAAAGCAGGATTATTTGTTGATTATTTTGTAATCGGATTGTTTATTACGTTTATTTATCCGTACGCTATTAAATTGAGTTGCGGGAATAATAAATGAAACACTTGCAATTTTTTTTTCAGCAAGCTAGAATAATCAAGTAGTCTAAATGGCTCGGTGACAATTCAATATGGGAGCGTAGCTCACGAGGCGACCGAGAGGGAAGCCGGGTTCAAATTCAGAACCAAACTGAGCGACAATCCGATTAACAAATGACAATTCAATATGGGAGCGTAGCTCAGTTTGGTTAGAGCGCATGCCTGTCACGCATGAGGTCGCGAGTTCGAGCCTCGTCGTTCCCGCCATTAATGAAAAAATAAGTCCGCTTGTCGGACTTATTTTTTTGTTAAAAGTTGTGGAATAAAGAGGTGAGAACTCGCCGCAGGTTGTTTTAAACCTGCCCGAGTTCGAGCGACCTGTGAGCAGAGTGCGGAGGACTTTTCTTTGGAAGAAACGAAGTTTCTGAAAAGAAAATCCGTAGACACGTTTAATGCGAACAGGTCAAGACAGCCT
>CAMDZX010000180.1 GCA_945910925.1 uncultured bacterium
ATGGCAACTATGTATGAAGGTATTAAAGATTTGTTTGATATAAAGATTTATATTGAAACAGACTTAGAGGTTAGAAGAACAAGATTCCTTACAAGAGCAAGAGATGAAAGAAATCAGGATATGGAAAACGCTCTTAAACACTGGGAATACATTCTTTCTGCAGGTCAAAAATATATTATTCCTTCAAGAAAAGATATGGATATTATTCTTAACGGAGATTCAAGTTTGGAATATTTTAAACAAATTTTAGAATATATTCATACAATTACTAATAATTTTGAGCAATAATAAATACTCCTTTTAATTAATATACACTTTCTTTTATTAATGTATAATACTCGTATGAGTTTATTGAGTATTAAAAACTATTCAATGTCTTTTAAATGCGAAAGCGGTATATTTAAGGTGTTGAATAATATTTCTCTTTCAATTGGTAAGAATAAGATGGTTGCACTTGTAGGGGAATCAGGTTGCGGTAAGAGTATGACCGCAATGAGTATTTTGAGATTGTTACCCAAAAATGCATTGATTGATTCAGGTGAAATTATTTTTGATAACAAGGACATTTTGCAATTAAACAAATCGCAAATGAGGGATATTAGAGGAACTAAAATTGCCCTTATTCCGCAAGATCCGATGACATCTTTGAATCCTTTATATACTATCGGCAATCAAATTCTTGAAGTTATAAATAAAAATAATACTGTACCACGTCAGGATGCAATAAATAAAGCAATAGAAGTTTTGGATATCGTAAAAATTCCGAATGCAAAAGAAAAACTTTCAATGTACCCGCATGAACTTTCCGGTGGTATGAAGCAACGTGTTATTATTGCTATGGCACTTGCCGTTAATGCAGAGCTTATTATTGCAGATGAACCGACTACCGCACTGGATGTTACTATTCAATCACAGATTATGAATATTTTAAACGATATAAAAAAGAATCTTGGAACATCAATTCTACTTATATCTCATGAACTTAATCTTGTAGGACAGTATTCGGATGAAATTAATGTAATGTATGCAGGTAGGATTGTCGAGCATGCAGGAGCAAAAGAATTTTTTGATAACCCTTTACATCCTTATTCTGCTGCACTTTTGAATTCACTTCCTGCAAATAATGATTTAAACGAAAGACTTAAAACGATAGACGGTCAGCCGCCTAATATCTCTGATTGCATAAATGGATGCAGATTTAATCCCAGATGTGACAAAGTCATGGACAAAATCTGTACGACAAAATGCCCAATGTTAAAACCTGCTTCAAACAATCATAGTGTAGAATGTTTCTTATATGAAGTCTAGTGTCTGACAGGCACTTCTACCAAATTCCCTGTATTATTCTTACGCTCAAGTACAATGACCTTGCTGCGGTCTTTATATAGGTAATAAAGAAACATATCCGTACCGACAAGAATAAAGTTAAGCAGATACAGGAAGAATACAATATCAGGGCTGTATAACACTTTGTGTATCATGCCCAAAACGTATCCTAACTCTACAAGCCATAAAAACAAAATACTCTTACCTGCAACCTGTTTTGTTTTGTAGGTCTTTGCTACTTGAAACGGCCAACTTGCCCCAAAACAAATCATCATACCTGCTTCAAAAATACTCATATAAAAATCCTTATTAAATGTAATTTACACACTTATTATAGTACTTCTGTTTTATTTTGCAACAGGTAATTAATAATAATTTTATTCTTCGCTACGTTTTGCTTTATAACTGTATCCTGCGTAAATAGCCACACCAATAAGCAACCAAATTAAAAAGTATAGTGAAGAATCTGATTTAGCGGAGAATTTACAGTACATTAAAAGAGCACAGGTTAAAATTCCGAATATAGGAAACCATGGACAGAACGGAACTTTAAATGGTCTTTTTCTGTCAGGCTCTGTTTTTCTGAGTATTAGTACCGCTAAACATATTATAATAAATGATGTAAATGTTCCAAAATTACATAGCTCAGCCGAGATATTCAAATCCATAAATAATGCACCAATGATAACAACCAATCCTGAAAGCCATGTTAATACGTGAGGAGTTTTATATTTTTTGTGAATTGCAACAAGCGATTTTGGTATAAAAGAATCTCTGCTCATTGCAAATAAAATCCTTGTTGTACCGAGTTGATAAATAAGTAATACGGAAGTTAATGCACATAACGCACCGACAGATATTAATCCTGCATACCAATCTTTTCCTATCATGCGCATAGCATGTGCTAACGGTGCTTGTGTATCTACAAGGTTAAACGGAATAATACCTGTCAAAACAAGGGCAACCATAACATAAAGTAATGTACAAATAATCAATGTTCCCATTATTGCAATAGGTAAATCTCTTTGAGGATTTTTGGTTTCTTCCGCAGCGGTCGATATTGCATCAAATCCGATATATGCAAAAAAGATAACAAATGCACCCATAAATACACCATCAAAACCGTTAGGCATAAACGGAGTCCAATTTTCAGGTTTTACATAGAATGTTCCCACAACAATAAATGATAGAATAATAAACATATTTACGCCTACCATTATCGTTGCAAATTTAGTTGATTCTTTGATACCTTTTATCAGGAGGATTGTTAATACCAGCACAATAACGATTGCGGGAATATTTATAGCAATAGGAATATCTAAAAATGGTAAGTGCACAAAC
>CAMDZX010000181.1 GCA_945910925.1 uncultured bacterium
CAAGCAGAAAAATCGGATATACACCCAATAAATTTTTAGAAATTGAAATTAAATCAGAATACGGATTTACATATACATAACAACTTTTTATTATTTGAAAAATATTACTGTTTAAAGATACAAACTCTACTGCTAACAAAATGAGTGCAATTATGCCAAACACGGAAATTATTTTCCCAAGAGAAAATCCGCGATTTGATTTTTCTTGTTTTAGCAACATAATTGATACCGCAATTAGAACTGGGACTGCAACTACATATACAAGTAATTGTGCAATCGCATTATAAGTCGCACCAAGCTGTAAAAACAGACCACCTACGGATATAAATACAACAATTGACCATAATAGTGCCGTAATCATTTTATTTGAGGCTATTGTTAAGATTGCACTAAATATCAATAGCGATGAAAATACTAAAAAATATATCGAGTTGATTGAAATACCCATTTTATCCCTTCAAATTCTTTATTTCGACTATGAGTTGTTCTTTTTCTGTATTAGCAAATTCAAATTTCGGCGTCATTTCCATACTTTTTGCAGGGCAATAATATACGCAATTCCCGCAAAAAATACATTTCCCGATATCTATGAAGTATTTAACATCAGACTCTTTTCTTTCAATTGTTATGGCTCTTGCAGGGCAGACTTGGATACAATATCCGCATCCGCGACAATTGTGCAGTATATGCCCTCCTCTGAAATTTTTGTTCAGGTTCGGACGTTTTTCAGGGTATTCTTCCGTGACTGCCTTTTGAAACAGATGTTTAAAAACCGTCCTTAAACCGTCAAAAACAGCTTTAATTGATTTTGATATTTGTTTTAACATTATATCCCCATTTTTAGCCATATTACTGCGATAAGATTCAGTATAGATATTGGTGTCAGATAGCTCCAGAAGAATTTAAGTGTTGCGGTTTGAGTCATTCTCGGTAGTGTTGCCCGAATCCAAATTATACTAAAAATTACTGCAATAGTTTTAAGTATTAACCAAATTGTCTGTTCAAAATATAAAAAATATTTTGAGAAAGAACAATTACCCAAAAGTGTATTAGACAGGTAATTCCCAAAGGGAGGCAGATATCCGCCCAAAAATAAAATTACAATAAGCGCACTCATAATAAATAATTCTGCATACTCGCCCAGAAAAAACATTGCAAATCTCATTCCCGAGTATTCTGTATGATAACCGCATACAAGTTCACTTTCAGCCTCAGACAAATCAAAAGGGCAACGATTTAATTTAGCAATTGATGCTATATATAAAATTATAAATCCGATTATATTCGGAAATAACACCCATCCGTTTATCTGATATTCAATTATTTTATTTAAGTCCATACTGTTTGTGATACATATTACGCTCATTAAGGCAAACATCATTGGCACGGTATAACTGACCGTGACGGACAATGCCCGATAAGCACCTATTATTGAATATCTGTTACAGGATGAATATCCTGCAAGGAAATGGAACAACATAGGAAATGCCGCAACAATAAAATATATGAGCAGGCTGACTCCCGAATTTATCATATGAAATTCGCTATTAAACGGAATAATACACCACAGAATAATTATAGACGTAAAAGCAATTAGCGGAGAGAGAGTAAATAAAAATCTGTTAGAATTTGCCGGTTCAATGTTTTCCTTACAAAGAAGCTTTAATGCATCCGCAACAGTTTGTAAAATTCCCCAAACTCCGACACGATTAGGACCTTTACGTTGGGTAAAGTATCCTAAAAGTTTTCTTTCAGCAAGAACCAATACTAATACGGTTAATACAAGGAAAGAAATTATCATACAAAAAGGGAAGACTGAAAATATAATCAGTCCGATATAATCAGGGATATTAAAACTGTTAACAAGCTCAACAAATTTACATAATAAATAGTTCATTACCTGTCTACCTCCGGAAGAATCACGTCAAGTGAACCGTATATCGCCATAATATCCGGCAAATTAACACTTTTAAGAATTTCTCTTAATATTTGAGTAGAATAAAAAGAACCTGTTCTCCATTTAACTCTGTAAGGTGCGGCTTCACCTGTTGATTTTACATAACACATCGAAAGCCCTCTTGGAGCTTCAACGTACGAAAAAACTTCTCCTTCTTTCCAGTTTCTGATATTTAAAGATGATATTGATTGAATCGGCAAATGTTTGATATAATCTATACATTGTTCAATTATATTTATACTTTCACGCATTTCATAAATACGTACAATATACCTGCCGTAACAATCTCCCGCATCGTCCATTATAATGTCAAAATCGATGTCATCATAAATCTCCATATTCATTCTGTAATCGCTGCAAACTCCTGATGCTCTTATATTAGGACCTGTTATTCCCCAATTTAGACCTTGATTTTTAGGTATAAATCCTATACCTTTAGTTCTAGAGAGAAATATCGGATTATCGGTTATGAGTTTTTCGTATTCATCAATTTTAGAATATACAAGCGAAATTATTCTTTCGACTTCATCAAGTTCTATTTCATAATGCCTAACTCCGCCAAATGTAAAATAGTTATACATCATTCTTTGTCCTGTTATTTGTTCAAAGTATGTTATAATTTCTTCTCGTTCTCTAAATGTATAAAACATTGGAGAAATTGCGCCCAAATCCAATAAATACG
>CAMDZX010000182.1 GCA_945910925.1 uncultured bacterium
CATCATTAATTTGTGATGAATATATTAACTCTAATTTATAGTTACGAGAAATAAGAGCTTTTATATATTGATCCGTAATTAGTTGTAAACCGGAGGCAAAATCATCTTTCTTCTCTTCAGGATTAATAAGTTTTATATTCAATCCCGTATTAAATGACTGATTATCATTCTCCAATGTACGTTTTAAAATTGTCATCTTACAAGCCATTTTAACTTTTTTAGACTTTTGCAATTTATAACTAACGGCTGCAATTTTATTCATCAACTCTACTGCAGATTTTACAGCTTTCATTGCTGATGATGAAATAGAAAACTCTTTATAATACTTGATTACAAAAGTATTATCAATTAGTTGTACTCTGTTTTCTTGCTCCTTACCATAAGAAAAAATTACACTTTTAAGTTTTTTATAAAACTTGCTAAATATTTGCTTGTTTTTAAAAGCCGGCCGCAAATCATCTAAATTAGGAAAAGTAATAGCAAGACACGCAAATTCATCAATTTCAGCTTCACTCATTGAAATACTTTTATATGTAGAGAAACCGCATTTTTTACATTTACCGTTTATTGTCTTATTAATTTGTCCACAATTATGACATTTAGAAACAATAACAAAGCCACATTCCGTACATAATGGAGTCCTGTTTAACTTTTTACATATCGGACACTCAAAAAGAAGCACTTTCTTGCAGTGTGGGCAGACTTTATCGTGTTCACTTACTTCATTATTACATCTTGGACATTCCATAGCTGTATTATATTATCATTATAAGCTATTTGCAAGTAAAATAAGATTATAAAAGCAAAATAGCATCTTTAATAAAAATACATTTATTTATATCTGCTGAAATAAAAATTGTTTTTTCTCGTGAGGTTTCGCCTCTGATAATTTTTATTGAAGTTTTCGGTACTTTAAAACGCTTTGATAAAAACTCCACAACAAACTTATTTGCTTTATTATCGACAGGAGGTGCCGTAATCTTTAATCGCAACCCCGTTTGCGTATTCATTAATTCATTTTTTGAAGAATTTGGTATAACCTTTATAACCAACATAATACCATCATCTTTAATTGTAATACTATCCACTTATATCGTTCTCAACATTCCTACAACCATTCCTATTATATTCAGTTCTTTTAAATCTTTGCTTGAAATAATACGAGAACTGTAAATAGGATTATCAGATTTAACTATAACTTCATCTACATTTTTAGACAAACGTTTTACAAAAAATTCATCTTTATAACAGAAAACATACACCTTGTTATCTACAATTTGTTCACCATCGCTATGCTCTATAATTAACTTATCATCATTATTGATAAAAGGTGACATACTATCTCCTCTTGCATGAATCATGGAATATGACTTAGTTCGAGAGTAAGTTGTAAAAAATCTGCGAGGCATTAAAACACATTCTTTTTCTTCTGAAAAAATAATCGCACCATTACCACAACTTGCAAAAACATCCGGATAATAATCAATAACTATTTCATCAGAGGACAATCCTTTTGCTTGATTTGTAAGATTAACATTAAAATATTTTTCTATCTTAGAAAGTTCTGAAACCGTTAATTCACTATCGTTTTTAATTCTATTACTTATTGTTTGACGTGTTATTCCAAGACTCAATGCAAGCATTGATTGATTAACAGGAGTTCCCAGAGTGTTTGTTAATAACGCTGTAAGATTTTTTAACTTCATAGCCGAATGACCTAATCTTGTAAATTGATTATTGACAATTGTAAGGTATTACTTTACAATATACATATAAATGTTAATTGCTAATTTACAATATCATGTAAATTTTAATTGGTCAAGCTTATTATACATAGAGGGGGAGTATCATGAATTTATTGAAGGAATTCAGAAAGAAGTATTTAAAAAATAAAAGTAACGAGAACAGGTATTTCATTATTATAGAGAGGCTCAAACCGTGGATAGTAATAAACTGTCTTAAAAAAGAAAATTATCTTATTACGGATAACATAGCGGAAGAAATAGCAATAATTATTGTAAAACAAGCAATGTCACTTAATGTACTTGATAAAGTCATTAAGAAAGTATGGGATTTGTAAAATGGAATATTTCAGCGGTAGACGTCCGCGCAGATGGACTCAAACTGCAATTGACTGCTATAACAGGAATTGTAATTGTAAAAATTGTCACTTGAATAAACTCTATTTTGAAATTCAAGGTATCAAGTGTCGTATGAAATATTATGTTATTGAACTGGTAAGACTTTTTGGAAAACCAAAGAAATGAGAAAAAAAAATTTCAGAGTTATTTTATTATCTCAAAATATTAGGGAAAATTTATATAGACAATTCGGATACTCGGCAGTCGGGTATTATCTTGAGATTATAGATTATCTAATCAACATTCCGACACATATTATTGAAATGAAAAATTTAAACAAAATTTCAAGAGATTTAAAAATAAAAAGGAAAATTCTTGAGAAATTTATATTCGAGTGTACTCAAATTATTAATACAAAGGGTTTTCCTTTATTATCAG